>WJJW01000479.1 GCA_014729455.1 Candidatus Eiseniibacteriota bacterium | reverse complement strand
TCCTCGAGGACCGCTACTCGGAAGGGGTGGCGAAGACCACCGATCTTCTCGACGCGGAGACGCTGGCGCACGAGACGCGTGTTCGCGAGACCCAAGCCCTCTTCGACCTGCAGAGCGCGATCCGCACCCTGTGGTTCGCGACCGGATCCAGCCCTGTACCGGAGGTTCGACCATGAGCACGAAGAACATTTCCTTGCGGCCCCTTCTCTTCCCGGCGGCATTCGCCGCTCTCCTCGCAGTCGCGGGGTGCGGCGGAGCGGATCACGCCGAAGGCCACGCCGAGGCGGTCTCCGTTCGGACCGAGACTCTCGAGGCGAGCCGGGCCCCGAAGACCGTCGAGGGGATCGGAACGATCCGGAACGTCCGCGAGGCGCAGCTCGCCAGCAAGGTGATGGGGACGGTGCGGGAGATCCTCAAGAAGGCGGGCGACCCGGTCCGGGAGGGAGAGATCCTCCTGCGGATCGACAGCCGCGACGTGGCCGGGCAGGTCTCGCAGGCGCAGGGAGCGCTCGCGCAGGCCCGGGCGGCCGCCTCCCTGGCCGAGACGAACCTCCGGCGGTTCGAGCGGCTTCGCGAGCGCGGCTCGGCCTCCGAGATCGAGCTGGACCAGGCCCGCTACCAGTACGAAACCGCCGCCGGGGCCGTCGAGCAGGCGGAGGGAGCGCTCCAGCAGGCCCGCTCCTACCTCAGCTACGCGGAGATCGCCGCCCCGTTCGACGGGAGGGTCGTCGACCGGATCGCCGACGTGGGCGACCTGGCCGCCCCCGGACATCCGCTGATGAAGATCGAGGGGACCGGAACGCTGCGTCTCCACGCCGCCTTCGACGCCGACCACGCCGGCGAGATCGAGGTGGGGGAGGCGGTGGAGGTCGCGGTCCCGGCCGTGGGGAACCGTCGCTTCGCCGGGACCGTCGCCGAGATCGTCCCGTCGATCGATCCTGCGACCCACTCGTTCCTCGTGAAGATCGACCTCGAGGAGGACGCCTCCCTCCGCTCGGGGCAGTACGGCCGGGCGGTGGTGGAGATCGGAAGCCGGGAGGCTCTGCTCCTCCCCGTCGACGCCCTGCGGACCCGCGGCGGACTCACCGGCCTGTTCGTCGCCGAGGACGGACGGGCCACGTTCCGGCTGGTCACCGCCTCCGCTCCCGAAAACGGGACCGTGCGGATCCTCTCCGGGCTGTCGGCGGGGGATGAGATCATCCTCGATCCTCCCGCCACGCTCGAGGTCGGCAACCCGATCGAGGTGACGCGATGAGTGGATCCACCGACCGGGAGCGGTTGAACTTGAAGATGGCCCGCCGGGGTCTGGGGATCTCCGGCCGGGTGGCGAACGCGTTCATCGGATCGAAGCTCACGCCGCTGCTGATCCTCGCCTCGCTCGCCCTCGGCGTGTTCGCGGTGATGATCACCCCGCGCGAGGAGGAGCCGCAGATCACGGTGCCGATGATCGACGTGCTGATCCCCTACCCCGGCGCGAGCGCGCGGGAGGTCGAGGAGCGCGTCGCGACGCCGATCGAGAAGCTCGTCTGGGAGATCCCCGGCGTCGAGTACGTCTACACGACCTCGAGCCCCAGCTTCGCGCTGGCGATCGTCCGTTTCGAGGTCGGCCTGGATCCGGAAGAGAGTCTGGTCAAGCTCTACACGAAGCTGATGGCGCACCCGGACCGGATCCCCGCATCGGCGGGACCGCCGGTCGTCAAGCCGAAGTCGATCGACGACGTGCCGATCGTGGCGCTGACCCTCTGGAGCGATCGCTACGATTCGTTCGCCCTGCGGAAGGTCGCCGAGGAGGTCGCGCTCGAGGTCAAGAAGATCGACAACATCTCGGAGGTCGAGCTGATCGGCGGGGAGCGCCGGGAGATCCGGATCCTGCTCGACCCCGCCCGCCTCCGCGCGCACAACGCCAGCGCTCTGCAGATCGCCCGCTCGCTCGAACAGGTCAACTGGAGCCTACCGGTCGGATCCTACTCGGAGGGGAACCGGGAGGTCGTGCTCTCGGCCGGGCGGTTCCTGCAGACGGCCGAGGACGTGCGGCAGGTCGTCGTGGGCGTCCGCGACGGGCGGCCCCTCCGGCTGGGGGAGATCGCCGAGGTCGTCGACGGACCGGCCGAGCGCGCCACCTACGTGATGTTCGGCGTCGGGCCGGCCGCCGAGGCGAAGGGGATCCCCGGGCATCCGGTCGACGCCGCCGCCGTCACGATCGCGATCGCGAAGAAGCACGGATCGAACGCCGTCAGCCTGGCGCACGCGATCGAGGAGAAGGTGGACGAGCTCGAGCGCACGACGATCCCCAGCGGGGTCGAGGTGACCCGGACCCGCGACTACGGGGAGACGGCCCAGGAGAAGTCGAACGAGCTGATCCTCCACGTCCTGATCGCCACGGTCGCCGTCGTCGGCCTGATCCTCTTCGCGCTGGGGCGCCGGGAGGCGGTGGTGGTCGGGATCGCCGTGCCGGTGACCCTCGCGCTCACGCTGATGATGAGCACCGCCTTCGGCTACACGCTGAACCGGGTCACGCTCTTCGCGCTCATCTTCGCGATCGGGATCCTGGTCGACGACGCGATCGTGGTCGTCGAGAACATCCATCGTCACTTCCAGATGCGGTGGACGAGCCCGGAGAAGGCGGCCGTCTACGCGACCGACGAGGTCGGAAACCCGACGATCCTCGCCACGTTCACCGTGATCGCCGCCCTACTGCCTCTCGCGTTCGTCAGCGGCCTGATGGGCCCGTACATGCGGCCCATCCCGATCAACGCCTCGGCGGCGATGTTCTTCTCGCTCCTCGTCGCGTTCATCGTCACCCCGTACGTCACGCTGCGCGTCCTGAAGAAGAACGGGCACGAAACGGCCCACGGTCCGGAAGGTCCGGGCAAGGAGACGAAGACCGAGAAGAGGATCGAGAAGGTCTACGGGGCGATCATGCGCCCGCTGATCGCTCGGGGCCGCAACCGGGCGATGGCGCTGGGAGCGGTCTTCCTCCTGCTGCTCGCTTCGACGGGACTCCTCTTCGTCCGGGCCGTCCCGGTGAAGATGCTCCCGTACGACAACAAGAGCGAGCTGCAGGTGATCGTCGACATGCCGGAGGGCTCCACGCTGGAGGAGACCGCCGCCGCCGCACGGGCGCTGGCCGCGCAGGTCCGCAGCGAGCCGGAGGTGACCGACTACCAGGTCTACGTCGGAACCGCCGCGCCGATCAACTTCAACGGGCTCGTGCGTCACTACTTCCTGCGCAGCGGCTCCAACGTGGCCGACATCCAGGTCAACCTCGCGCCGAAACACCATCGCGACGAGCAGAGCCACGCGATCGCCAAGCGGATCCGACCCCGACTCACCCCGATCGCCGAGCGATACGGCGCGCGGATCAAGGTCGCCGAGGTTCCGCCCGGTCCCCCCGTCCTCTCCACGATGGTGGCGGAGATCTACGGGCCGGATCTCGAACGACAGCGCGAGGTGGCCGCCCGGGTGAAGCAGATCTTCGAGTCGACCGAGGGGATCGTCGACGTCGACTGGTACGTCGATGATCCGCAGCCGAAGCTCGAGCATCGGATCGATCCGGAACGGGCCGCCCTCGCCGGGATCACGCCCGAGATGATCGTCCGCGAGCTCCGGATGGCGGGCGCGGGGGCCGAGGTCGGGCTCCTCCACACCGAGAGGGATCGCACCCCGGTGCCGCTCGTCGTCCAGGTGGAGCGGAGCGACCGCGGCCGCATGGCGGACCTACGGTCGATCTCCCTGCACGCTCCCGACGGCCGGATGGTGCCGCTCTCCGAGCTGGTCGAGACGGTGGAGACGACCCGGGATCGGTCGATCTACCACAAGAACCTCCGCCGCGTCGTCTACGTGACCGGCGAGGTCGCGGGAGCCGAGGAGAGCCCGATCTACGGGATCCTGAACATGAAGGACCGGGTCGCCGCCCTGGAGATCCCCGAGGGGTACGAGGTGGCGCAGCTCTACTCCGCCCAGCCGACCTCGGAGGATCGGCTCCAGCTGAAGTGGGACGGCGAGTGGCAGATCACCTACGAGGTGTTTCGCGACATGGGAATCGCGTTCGCGGCCGTGATGGTCCTGGTCTACGTCCTCGTCGTCGCGTGGTTCCGCAGCTTCATCGTTCCGCTGATCATCATGGCTCCGATCCCCCTGACCCTGATCGGAATCCTGCCGGGGCACTGGATCACCGGGCTGTTCTTCACCGCAACGTCGATGATCGGATTCATCGCGCTGGCGGGGATCATCGTCCGCAACTCGATCCTCCTGGTCGACTTCATCAACCTCGAGCTCGAGGGGGGATCCTCGATCGAGGAAGCGGTCCTGAAGGCGGGGGCCGTCCGGTTCCGGCCGATCGTGCTGACCGCCGCGGCGCTCGTCGTCGGCGGGCTGGTCATCATCCTGGATCCGATCTTCCAGGGTCTCGCCGCATCGCTGATCTTCGGAGTCGTCGTGGCGACGGCGCTCACGCTGGTGGTGATTCCGCTTCTGTACTACGTCTACCTGAAGCTGCAGGGAAAGCCTGCATCGTAGGAGGGAAGTCATGAACCTGAACGACTGGCTGCGTGCGATCTCGGGGATCTTCATCCTCGCCACGGTCGCCCTGGGCTACTTCATCAGCCCGGCCTGGTACCTCTTCACCGTCTTCGTCGGATTGAACCTCCTGCAGTCGGCCTTCACGAAGTGGTGCCCGATGATCACGTTCCTGCGCCGGGCCGGCGTCCGGGAGGGATGAGGCGATGGATCAGATGCAGATGCTGATGATCATCGTCGAGAGCCGGCACAAGGAGAAGCTGGAGGCCGCCCTGAGCGATCGCCGGGTGGTCGGTTACACGGAGATCCCGACGGTCTACGGGACCGGACGGACCGGCATGCGGCTCGGCTCGCGCGCGTTTCCGGAGACCTCGTCGATCCTCTTCACGGTCGTGGAGAAGGAGAAGGTCGACGAGCTGCTCTCCGCGATCGACGCTTCCTGCGCAGACTGCCGGGAGGCGATGCGGATGATCGTCTGGAACGTGGATCGGATGATCTGAAGACCGGGAGAGGGGCGGGAGAGCCAACGCTCCCCCGCCCCCGATCGACACGAGAATCTACTTGCCCGGACACTGCTTGACGACGGCCGCGTCGATCCCCTTGTTCCCGTACGCCTTGTCGAAGTGCTGCGAGAACTGCTCGGCGAGCTTCTTCGCCCGGTCCTCGTAGGCGTTCTTGTCCGCCCACGTGTTCTTCGGATGCAGGAGCGACTGGTCGTCGATCCCCGGACAGCTCTTCGGAACCATCACGTGGAACGTCGAATCCTCCACGAACGCGACGTCGGACAGGCTGCCCGAGAGGACCGCCCGCAGGAGGGAACGGGTGAGGTTGATGTCCATCCGCTCCCCTTCGCCGTACGGACCGCCGCTCCAGCCGGTGTTCACCAGCCAGACCTGCGCCCCGTACTTCTTCATGTAGTCGCCCAGCAGACCGGCGTAGACGTCCGGGTTCCGCGGCATGAACGGCTGTCCGAAAAATCGGGAGAAGGTCGCGACCGGATCGACGATCCCCGTCTCGGTCCCCGCGAGCTTCGAGGTGTAGCCCATCAGGAACCAGAGCATCGCCTGCTCCGGGCTGAGGCGTGCCACCGGAGGAAGGACCCCGTTCGCGTCGGCGGTCAGGAAGATGATGTTCCGCGGATGCCCCCCGGTCGAGGAGGGTTTCGTGTTCCGCAGGAACGCCAGCGGGTAGGAAGCCCGGGAGTTCTCGGTGAGGCGCTTGTCGTCCCAATCGAAGCTCCCGTCCGGGTACATCATCGCGTTTTCCACCATCGCCCCGTGCTCGAGGTAGGGCGCCTCATGGGTCACGGCGTGATAGATCTCCGGCTCCCGACTCGGATCGATCTTGATCATCTTCGCGTAGCAGCCGTTCTCGAAGTTCGCGATCCCGTTGGCGTTCCAGCCGTGCTCGTCGTCGCCGAGCAACGCACGCTCCGGATCGGCGGATAGGGTCGTCTTGCCGGTCCCGGAGAGCCCGAGGAACAACGCGATGTCCCCGTCCGGCCCCTCGTTGGCGGAGGTGTGGAGCGGCAGGATCCCCTCGCCCGGGAGAACGTAGTTCATCACCGTGAACATCAGCTTCTTGCAGCTTCCGGCATAGGCAGATCCGTAGACGACCCCCATGTAGCGATCGAAGTCCACCGCGATCGCCATGTTCGAGGTCTTGTTCGTCCCGGGGAGCGTGCGTAGCCGGCCCTCGTACCGCTTCGGATCGAGCTTGTCGTACGGCACGGCGATGAGAGTGAACGGCCTCTCGTGGAACACGCTCGTCTCGATCTCCTTCGGGACCGGCCGGAACATGTTGTCGATGAACAGCGAGTGGAGCGCGCGGTCCGTGACGAAACGAACCGGGAGCGCATAGGACGGATCCGCACCCAGGACCCGGTCGTTGACGTAGAGGCGGTCCTTCTTCGAAAGCGTCGCGACCGCATCCTCGACGAGCATGTCGAAGGTGCTCGGATCGATCGGGATGTTGTTCGGCGAGTCCCAATCGATGGGCTCCTCGCGCTCCTTGCGACGGACCGCGACCGTGTCCTTCGGGCTGCGTCCGGTCGATTCCGGCGGGGTCCAGGTCGCCAGCGCACCGCACTTGCTGACGAGCGCCTCGCGGTGCTCGACCGACTCCTTGATCAACCGGCTGCGGTCGACGTTCTCGCGGACCGCATCGTGCTTCTCGATCAACGACTGAACGGACTCCTTGAGTCCCATGGTCACCTCCTCCCGTCCCGGGTCGCGGCCGCCCCTCCCATCGG
>WJJW01000478.1 GCA_014729455.1 Candidatus Eiseniibacteriota bacterium | reverse complement strand
GATTGGCCATCATGGACATAACCACGAGAAGCTAAAGCGGTTCCGAAGCCGGTGTCAAGCGGCCGGCTCCCGGCTCCGTAGGCCGGCCGCCAGCATCCAGCCGGCGACGGCGAGGAGCAGGAGGATCCCCGGCCAGGCGCCGATCGGCGCGGCGATCAACGCCAGCACGTTCGGGTCTCCGGTCGCCACGATCGGAATCGCCATCAGGATCCCCACGAGCGCCTCTCCCGTGATCAGACCCGAGGCGAGCAGGAGCCCCGTGCGCCCCGACGCCTCGATCCGCGCCCGGGAGGCTCCCCGCCCCGCCAGCACGCGGCGGATCACGAGGCTGACGATCCCACCGAGGAAGATCGGAACGGAGAGCTCGAACGGAAGGTAGATCCCGACGGCGACCGCGAGGACCGGGAACCGGAACGCGGCGCCCCGCGCCTTCTGGATCTCGTCGAGCAGGATGATCAGGATCCCGATCCCCATGCCGATCGCGACCATGGTCCAGGGGAGGTCCCGGGCGAAGACCCCCTGGGCGACCGACGCCATCAGGGCCGCCTGCGGAGCGGTCAGCGGGTTCGGATGGGCCGCCGTCGGCTCCCCGAACCCGTATGCTTTCAGCAAGAGCGTCAGGATCGGCGCCATGACGAGCGCCGCGCTGACGGTCCCGACTCCCTGCATCACCTGCTGCTTCCACGGAGTCGCCCCGACGAGGTGACCCGTCTTCAGGTCCTGCATGTTGTCCCCGGCGATCGCCGCCGCGCAGCAGACGACGGCTCCGATCAGGATCGCCGCCTCCGGTCCGCGCGCCGCCCCGGAACCGAGGAGGAGCAACAGCAGGAGGCTCGAGAAGAGCAGCGTCGCGATCGTCACTCCGGAGATCGGGTTGTTCGAGGATCCCACGAGCCCGGCCATATAGGCGGCCACCGCGGAGAAGAGGAACCCCGCGACCAGCATGATCACCGCCATGATCAGCGACACGCCGAACTGGTCGACGACGGCGAGGTAGAGCAGGAAGATCGGGATCACCGACAGCCCCATCGCCCACAGGACCGCGCGCATCGGCGTGTCGCGCTCGGTCCGGGGGATCGCGACGCCGCCAGCCGCGCCGGGCGAGGTCCCGCGGGCGGCGCGAAGGCCCGAGGCGATCCCCTCGAACAGCGAGCCGCGCAATCCGATCAGAGCCCAAAGCCCGCCGACGACCATCGCGCCGACCCCCAGGTACCGCGTGCGGGTCGACCAGATCTCGCCCGCCCACTCCGCCGCCGCCACCGGCTCGCCGCCCGCCATCGGCCACGGGTTCGACGCGGCGAAGATCGGGATCGCGACGAGCCAGTTCGCCGCGCCCCCCAGAAAGACGAGACTGGCGATGTTGATCCCCACGATGTATCCGACCGAGAGCAGCGCCGGGGAGAGGTTGCTTCCGAAGTAGAGGATCGTGCCTTCCCCCGACCCGAGCGCGATCCGCCGCGCGCTCTCGAAGGTCTCCGTCCAGATCCGGAGCCCCGTCTGGCCGAGCTTGAACAGCGCCCCGACGAGGGCGGCGATCCCGATCGTGACGACGCCGCCTCCGCCGCGCGAACCGGTCCGGAGCACCTCGGCCGTGGCGACTCCCTCGGGGAACTGCAGGGCGCCGGTCTTCGGCGCGATCAGCGCGCGCCGGAGCGGGATCGTGAAGAGCACGCCGAGCAGGCCGCCAAGCCCGGCGATCAAGGTGACGGTGGTGAATTCGAACCGCGTCCAGTACCCCATCAGGACCAGCGCCGGGAACGTAAAGATCACGCCGGCGGCGAGCGACTCGCCGGCCGACGCGGCGGTCTGGACGATGTTGTTCTCGAGGATGTTCGTCTGCTTCGACAGACCGATCCCCCGGATCGCGGTCAAGAGGCCCATCGAGATCACGGCCGCGGGAATGCTGGCCGAGACGGTCATCCCGGCGAAGAGGCCGAGGTAGGCGTTCGCGCCCGCGAGCACCGCGGCCAGGAGAACGCCGAGGACCAGCGCCTTGGCCGTGATCTCCGGCAGCCGCACGTTGGACGGGATGGTCGGCGAGGCGCCCGGATCGGGTCCGCCGGATCGGCCCTGGTTCATCGCGCTCCCTCCCCCTTTCGCTGGAGCGGATCCTACGGGTTGCCGGCCGGGCCGCGCAAGCGGTCAGCGGGGCCGCTTCCGCTCGACACGCCGCTGCAGCAGGATCCCTCCGATGATCAACGTCAGGCCGATCCCCGAGGAGGGGGAGATCCGCTCGCCGGCCACGTGATGGAGAAGCACCAGCGAGAGGAACGGCGCGAGGAAGATCAGGTTCGCCACCTGCGCGGTGCTGCGCGCGAGAGAAAGCGCCTTCAGCCACACGACGAAGGTCAATCCCATCTCGAAGAGACCGATGTAGAGACAGCCGAGCAGACCGGCCAAGGACGGCGGACGGAGCGACCCGGTCGCCCCGAGAAAGACCAGGACGTAGAGTGTCCCGAACACGAAATTGCCGAAGAGCTTCACGCTCTCCTCGCGCGGGTCGCGGAGATTGAAGATCCAGTAGAGCGACCAGAAGAGCGAGCTGCCGACGGCGAGCGAGACACCCAGCGGATCGGTGAGGCGGAAGGAGGCGAGGTCCCCCCGCGTGGCGATCACCACCACCCCGGCGAACGACACCAGGATCGCGAGGAAGACCGCCGGACGGATCCGCTGCTTCAGGAGCGGAACCGACAGGAGCGGCAGGACGATCCCCCAGGTGTAGTTCAGCGGTTGCGCCTCCTGCCCCGGCAGGCGGTCGTACGCCTGGAACAGGACCAGGTAGTACAGGAACGGGTTGAGGAGTCCCAGCGCTGCGGAGCGTCCCCAGTCCCGGCGCGACGCATGCCACACCGCTCCGGCGCCGCCCCGAATCGTCACGACCAGCCCGAGCACGAGCGTGGAGGCCGCCGAGGACCAGAGCAGCAGCTCGCCCGGTTCGACGAGACGCAGCGTCAGCTTGAACGCGGAAGCGACGGTGGACCAGAACAGCACCGCCGTCAGTCCGTACGCGATCGGTCCCGCAGCTCTCATCCCGATCCTCCCGGCCGGAAGCGACCCGGCTCCGTACCCTAGGGGCCCGACGCGGTGCGCGGAAGGGAAAGATCCCGCACCGGCGGGCTCCCCTTTCTCGCGCCCCGGCGGCTGGGGTATCGTCGGGAGGAATGGCGGAACTCCGGAAGCGAAGACGGCTCGAAAGGAGGCTCTCATGAAGAAGCCGCGAATCGGCGTTGTCCTGGCCGGATGCGGGGTGATGGACGGTAGCGAGATCCACGAATCGGTCTGCGCCCTGCTCGAGATCGCCAAGGGCGGGGGCGAGGCGATCTGCATGGCCCCCGACAAGCCCCAGATGCACGTCGTCGACCACAAAGCCGGCGATCCGACCGAGGAGAGCCGGAACGTCCTGGTCGAGTCGGCCCGGATCGCCCGCGGGGAGATCCGCGACATCCGGCAGGTC
>WJJW01000477.1 GCA_014729455.1 Candidatus Eiseniibacteriota bacterium | reverse complement strand
GTCTATGACGCGGAAAAGAACGCTCTCCGCGTCGAGCTGCGGGGGATCGGAGAGGTCGTCGAGTTCTCGTTTGACGGATCCGGTCCCGCCCGGGGACTTCGCTTTGCAGGGCAGGATTTCGAACGAATCGGAGGCGGAGGAAAGGAAAAGCATTGATATTCTCGGAATAGCGGATTTGGCCTCGAAATCGGCGGTCCGGGATCGACCGGACGCAGCCTTCCGAGGGACAGAGGCTCACCCGCCGTCCGGTCTTTCCTTTGCCGGACGAGCGATCGCCCCAGCGCCTTGTATCCCTTGATCTTGCAAATGCCCCCGAGTAAAATGCATGCGGGGACGAACCCCACACGCCGTGTGGGGGGAATCCTCGGCGTCACATTCGATCGATCGAAAGGCAATCACCATTGGAGGACGAACATGGGACGTAAGCTACTGTTCTGTGTGCTTGCCGTCGCCTTGACCATCCCATTCCTCGGCGCCCTGGAAACGGTCGCAGCCATGCGCGTGGCCGTCGAGGATGGAACGGGACGAGGCGGAGGCGCTGCGACAGTAGACCAGCTGAACAACGACACCTGGTTCGATTTCGATGCCACACTCGTCAGTGCCGGTGACATCGACACCGAGGCGGAGCTGGCCGAGTACGACTGCGTCGTCATCGGTGGTTCCGGCTGGAACGATGCCGACTGGACGGCGTCCATGGCCGCGGCGCTGCGGGCTTTCGTCGAGAGCGGCGGCGGCCTGGTCGCGACCGGCTGGGTCAACTTCGAGATCCGGGGCGATCAAGGCGAGGATGCCGACCTCGAATACCTCGTTCCCGGAAACAACGTGCCTTCCGTCAACGAGTTCCAAGATGGAAGCATACCCATCGACATCCTGGTGGCCCACCCGGTGACCGACGGTCTGAGCAACTTCGCGCACGGGGCGAGCTTCAACGAGGTCAACCGCCAGGGGCTCGAGGGGGACGACACCCTCCTCGCCGCCATCGAGGGGGCTCCCGGCGATCACTGTGTGATCGTCAAGGAGGCGCTCGTTGAGGGCCGGACGGCGTTCGTCGGACCCATCTACCTCGCCGACACGAGCCAGTACAACACCGCACCGCTTCGCAGCGGAGACGCGGATCGGCTCCTCGAGCAGGCGGTCGCCTGGGCCTGCGGCGAGGGTCCGGTGCCGACGTTGAACGTCTCCTGGGGGGACATCAAGAGCTCCTACCAGGACGCGACGAACGAGTAAGCGCCAAGCCGGCCGCACACGAGTATCGACTGGAAACCGGAGTCCGGAGGATCCCAACGGGGACCCTCCGGACTCGGTTCTTTTTCCGCCGGCCTGCGCCGGCCGAGAGCGCTCCGTATCGCTCAGCGCGCCATCATCCGGATCCGCCCCCAGCTCCGCTCCTCGACGGCCGTCGGGTTGCACTCCGGATTGGTCGTGTTCAGATCCCCGAGGGTGCATTCGAGGATCAGCAGGGTTTCCCCGCCGCCGCTGGTGAGCCAGTCGTGGCCGTCGTACGGCCCGGCGCCGTCCGGACAGCGGACGAGACAGAGGTCCGGCGGGAACGCGGGCCCCTCGAAGAAGCCGATCTGGTCGACCCGCACCCCCTGATCGTCGAACAGGTACACATGCTGGGTCGCCTCGATCTGCGTCGGGAGGTTGAGCACCAGCACGCCTCCGCTCGGGACCGTCCCGTTCAAGAAAACCTCGCCGATCCCGTCGGTCAGGAACCAGTTGTCGATGTCGACGTCGACCGCGAGTACCGACGGATTGTAGAACTCGACCATGTTCGGCGGCCCGGGATTGAACTCGTTCAGCGTCACGGTACTCCCCAGAGCCGGCGGCGGCGCGTCGTTCGCCGCTCCGAAGGTCGAGGTGAGATCGAGCGTCCAGAAATCGGCGTCGGAGTAGCCGGTCTCATCGTAGAGCGGGGGATCGGTCGCGGCGTCGGTGGCCCGACACAGCGACACCGTCCCGCCCGTGTGCGGGATCGGAGCCCCGCCCGCGTGTCCGAACCGCACCTGGTCGTAGACCTCGCCGGAGTTCGAGTCGGCGATCGAGATCTCGTCGCCGACGTTCTCGAAGATGTTCCCCGGCGGCATGATCGTGATCGTGAGGTACGAGAGCGCCGGGATCGTCGTCCCGTCGGGAATCTCGTACTCGCCGAGGCCGCCGACGATCTTCCGGTCGCCGACGTCCAGCGGCGTCTGGTTCGGATTGTACAGCTCCACCATCTCCGCGGAGTCCTCGACGACCACCTCGTTGAGGTAGACGTCCTGGGCGGTCGCGGATGAGGCGATCAGGCACGCGAGCGCCAGAACGGTCAGTTGCAGCTTCATCGGTTGCCTCCTTCCCCGGAGTCGCTCCCGACGCGCGGCTTCTCGATGCCGAACCTCTTGATGCGATTCCGGATCATCGTCTCGGTGATCCCGAGTCTACGGGCCGCCGCGGATTGGTTCCATCCTTCCGCATCCAGTCCCCATCGAATCATGCGTGCCTCGACTTCCACGAGGCGGTCCTGCAGCGTCTCTCCCGGCCGGAGCGCGACCGGCGATCCTTCGACGGCCGCCGTCTCCCGCGCCGCCGATGGCGGGGCCGAACCGGTGCGCGGGATCGAAGCGGGAATCTGCGAAGTGTCCAGGATCGGACCCTCCGCCATCGCGGCCATGTGCGCCAGGGCGTTGCGCAGCTCCCGGACGTTGCCGGGCCAGGAATGCCCCTTCAGGACTTCGAGGGCTCGGGGCGTGATCGAGAGCTTCCGTTTCCCCTCCGCGCCGATCTCCTGAAGGAAGTGTCGGGCGAGCGCCGGGACGTCGTCCCGTCGATCCCGCAACGGCGGCAGTGTCAGCGGCACGACGCTCAAGCGGTAGAACAGATCGGTGCGAAAGGCGCCGGACTCCATCGCCTCGCGCAGGTCGCGGCTCGTCGCGGCCAGCACCCGAACGTCGACCCGTCTCGTCTGCCGCCCGCCGACCCGCTGG
>WJJW01000476.1 GCA_014729455.1 Candidatus Eiseniibacteriota bacterium | reverse complement strand
CGACCTCCAGATCTCCGAGTCCGGGCTGTTCGCCGCCGCGAGCGGACCGGGCGGCGCGCTGGTCCTGACGGCGGACGACGAGGCGGGAACGAGCTGGTCGGAGACGGCGCCGTTGCCGGACGAGGATCTGATCGGAGCGCGCGCGCTCGGGCTCGGGCCTACCGGCGAGCTGCTGGCCGGCGGCGAGCGCGCGTGGGGGAAGACGACCACGGTCGCCTACTCCTCGATCGACGGCGGGGCGAGCTGGGTGTCGCTCGGCGGATCGTTCGATCTCGCGAACGCGGTGCACGCATTCGCGCTGCGCGGCGAGCTGGTGTACGCGGCCACCGGCGATCTCTTCGGGAACGTCTATGCCTGCACGTACGAACGGCCATCGGACGTGGACTCGCCGGACGTCGAGGGTGTGCGCGGACCGCTGCTGCTGCAGGTGGGCCCGAACCCGTCCAGCGGCCCGGTGGAGATCGGGTATCGACGGGAAGGCCCGAGGGCCCTTCAACTCGAGATCTTCGACTCCACGGGACGGCTGGTGCGACGGCTCGCGACCGGCGAGGTCCCGAAGGGCGGCGCCGGGATGCTGACCTGGGACGGCCGGGACGACGCCGGGCGGGAGGTCGCCGCGGGCGTCTACGCGGTTCGCGCGATCAACGGCCGCCACGAAGCGACGAGGCGGATCGTCCGGATCCGGTAAGCCGGACAGGAGGGGGAGCCCGGGCGGCCGACCGCCGCCCGGGTCCCGACGACCGGTTCACTGCCTGGCCCGGGCATGAGCGGTCCTGCTATAATTCCCGCGCATCGTATCCAACGTGCAGATCGGAGCGCCCTCATGCGGATCCCTCTCCTCGGCCTGCTGGCCGTCCTCTTCGCCACCCTCGCCCCGTCCCCCGCTCTCGGGACCGACTATCCCCCGGTGGAGAACTTCCGGGTCGAAATGCCGGACGGGGTGGGCCTGAACACCGACGTCTACTTCCCCCAGGACGAGCTGGACCCCTGGCCGGTGCTGCTCTACCGCACGCCCTACGGCATCGCGGGGGACAACATCGGATGGGCGGCGGATCACGGATACGTGGCCGTCTGCCAGGACACCCGCGGTCGCTACGGATCCGAAGGGATCGACCGGATGTTCCGCGACGACGGATGGGGACCCGACCACACCGACGGGCTCGACACCGTCGAATGGATCCTCGCGCAGCCCTGGTGCAACGGCGACGTCGGCACGCTCGGCGGCTCGGCGCGCGGGATCACGCAGAACGCGCTGGCCGGAGCCCTTCCCGATTCGGTCCGGTGCATGTACGTGGTCGTCGCCCCGAGCGACATGTACGCGCACGCCGTGTTCCCGGGCGGCGCGCTCCGGCAGTACGACATCGAGGGATGGCTCACGGGACAGGGATCGACCCACATGATCGACAGCATCTACGCTCACCCCAACTACGACGAGTGGTGGACCTGGGGGAACGCGAAGACGCGGCACCATCTCGAGACGATCCCCACCTATCAGGTCGCCGGCTGGTACGACCTGTTCCTCCAGGGGAACATCGACAGCTTCACCGGCCTGCAGTACGGAGGCGGGGACGGGGCGATCGGCAACCAGAAGCTGCTGATCGGCCCCTGGTCCCACGGGAGCATGGGAGGGGGCTCGGTCGGCGAGCTGTTCTATCCCGATGCGGGGTTCGCGACGCCGGAAGCGTTGATCGGGACCCAGAGCGAGTGGTTCCTGCATTGGCTGAACGGGATCCCGCACGACATCATGGACCTGCCGCCGGTCGCCTACTACATGATGGGAGATGGGGACGATCCAGGCGCGCCGGGCAACGAGTGGCGGGCCGTCGACGCCTGGCCTCCCCCCGCGCGCCCGACCGCGTTCTATCTGCGCGCGGGCGGACGGCTGGACCCCGATCCTCCGGGATCCTCCGAAGCGCCGGACGTCTACGCCTACGATCCGCTCGATCCGGTTCCCACGCTCGGCGGGGGGAATCTGATCCTGCCGAGCGGACCGTACGACCAGCGGCCGGTCCTGGAGCGGGACGACGTCCTCGTCTACCAGACCGATCCGTTGGAGACGCCGATCGAGGTCGCCGGTCCGGTGGAGGTCGTCCTGCATGCGTCGTCGGACCGGCTCGATACCGACTTCACGGCGAAGCTCTGCGACGTCTATCCGGACGGACGGGTCATGCTGGTCTGCGACGGGATCATCCGGGCGCGCCATCGCAACGGGATGGATCGGGAGGACCAGCTCGAGCCGGGAGCGGTCTATGCCTTCACGATCGATCTGTGGTCCACGGGGATCGCCTTCAACGCCGGCCACCGCATCCTGCTCGCCGTGTCGAGTTCGAACCACCCCCGCTTCGACGCCAATCCGAACACGGGGGAGCCGTTCATGGAGCACACGACCACGCTGGTCGCGACGAATGCCGTCCATCATGCGCCGGGGGCGGCCTCTCACTTGACGCTGCCGGTGCTCCTCGAACCGGCCGGCGCGGAGCAGGAGACGGTCGCGCTCCCGCCGAGCGGGAGGATCCTCTCGTTGTCCGCGACGCCGAACCCCGCCTCTCCACTGACGTTGATCCGGTTCGCGCTCGCCGAGCCGGGCGCGGTCCGCCTCGACGTGTACGATCCCGCGGGCAGGCGGGTGCGGAGCGTCCTCCCTACCGCGTCGCTGCCGGGCGGGCGACACGCCGCGCGCTGGGACGGAACCGACGATCGGGGACATTCCGTACCCTCGGGAACGTACTTTCTGCTTCTCGAGGCGGAGGGCGAGACCCGGAGCGCTCGGGTGATGCTGATCCGGTAGGGCCACCGCCCCAGCTTCGGTGGAGATCTCGAAGACTGGCATTACCCGCGCTTCTGGCGAGCCTCAAGAACTCTGATGCCTCCCGCTCCCCCGGCAGGACTACAATTCCCCCTGGTGAATCCACCCGGCGCCCGCTCCCCGGGGGTGCCGCGGAAGGCACCGAACACGCGCGGCGAGAAGGACTCCCGGCCGCCCGTCGTGCACGACGCCAACCATCCACACAGGGGGCTCTCCCGATGAGATCCGGCTTCGCTGTCCTCGCAGTCGCGCTGGCCCTCGCCAGCCTGTCCGGTCCCGCCAACGCTTGGTATCCGAACACCGCCATCGTCGAACTCGGAACCGCTACCTGGTGAGGCTATTGCCCACGCGCCACCTCCGGGATCGAGGTGAACAAGTCCTGGTTCGACACGATCGAGTTCAACGCCATCCGCTACTACGCGTCCTCCGGCGGACTCTCCGTTCCCGAGTCCGACCAGCGAAACGCCTACTATGGGCTGACCGGCTACCCCACCTGCTGGTGGAACGGGACGACGACCCTCGTGGGCGCCGGGACCGACGTCATCGATGGAATGCCCTACCGCAGCATCATCGAGACCGAACTGGCCGTTCCGTCGCACTTCAAGATCACCGTGAACTCCGTCTCCCTCCTGCCCCCGACGGGGAGCATCGACGTCGACATCGAGGTGATGGAGGACGTTCCGGACATCTCGAACATGGTCGTCCGGATGGCCTTGACCGAGGACAACATCTATTACAACGCCGTCGAGGACTGGCACGAGGACGTCCTGCGCGACATGCCGAGCGACGTCGCGCTGACCGTCGACACGGTGGGAGAGGTCCAGAACGTCCAGACGACGTTCCCCGTCGACGCGAGCTGGGTCACCGAGGAGCTGGCCGTGATGACCTTCATCCAGGACGACGCGGACAAGCGGATCCACGCGGCCGCCTCGTCCGATCCGATCCCCGATTACGCGCTGCGCTACTACGCGCTCGGGGAGCGGACCGTGATCGGGCCGGGCACCGGCACCTACTCCTACGAGCCCTTCCGGATCTACAACCTGGGGAACCTGACCGACAACTACACCGTCAGCGTCGCGCTCTCCGGATACGGGTCCGACGGTTGGTCGGCCAGCATCGCCGACGAGAGCAACTCCTACGGGTCCATGTACGCGCAGGAACTGGCTCCGGGGGAGCACAAGGAGCTGCACATCGAGGTGACTCCCGACAGCCCGGGACACGCGCTGATCACCGTCACGATGACGCAGGACAACTCGCCTCACGAGTTCGATCGCAAGATCGAGTACACCTACATGACCGATGACCTGCAGGTCCTCTTCGTGGACGACGACGGCGCGGAGACGCACGAGGACTACTTCATCGATGCCCTCATCGAGAACGATCTCTCCTTCGGGGTCTGGCAGCGGAACGCCGGCGCGCCGACTGGAGTGACACTCGACAACTTCGACGTGATCGTCTGGGGGACGGCGTTCGCCTTCCCGACGCTGGACGCCGCGGACCGCGCCGCGCTGGGCCATTATCTCGACAACGGCGGCCGCCTCTTCGTGACCGGCCAGGACATCGGCTGGGAGATGAACGACATCGGAGGAGAGGCGTACCAGTGGTACCAGGACTACCTCCATGCGGCCTTCATCAACGATGACACGAACGACTACACGCTGAACGGCGTCGCCGACGACCCGATCTCCGACGGGATCGATCTCGTCATCCAGGGCGGCGACGGCGCGAACAACCAGGACTACCCGAGCGACATCGATCCGGGCGACGAACATGCCAGTGTGATCTGGACCTACGACGCCACGCGGAACGCGGCGATCCGGGCCGACGACGGCAACCACCGGGTCGTCTACATGGCCTTCGGGTTCGAGGCGATCGACAACCCGACGGATCGCCGGCAGACGATGGGCCGGATCATGGACTGGCTGCGCGAGGGGCTGGCGGACGCCCCGGATGGACCGACCGCTTCGCGGCTCATGCTGCGGGTCGATCCGAATCCGGTGACGACGGCGGCCACGATCCGCTTCGCGATGCCGGCGGCCGGGGATGCGCTCCTGCAGGTCTTCGGGACCGACGGGCGGCTGGTCCGCACGCTCCTGGAGGGACCGCGGAGCGCCGGCGTGCAGTCGATCCGGTGGGATCGCTCGACCGCTCAGGGCGAGCGCCTTCCGGCCGGCGTGTACTACTACCGTCTCGCGACCGGCGAGGAGACGGTCGTGCGGAAGCTGGTCGTGTTGAATTAGAGCGAGCCTGCTGGGCGGGCACCGGCCCGGCCCGAAACGAGCTGACTTCGGCACCCTGGTGCGACTCTCGCGCCGGGGTGCCGATCTTTGAAAGCCTCCCCCCGGAATGCGGCCGGAATGCTACAATTGACCGCGTCACGCTCGAATCGGCTGCACCCGACGGACCTCGAAAGGGGGCGAGATCCACCTGCGCGCATCACAACGGTCCCCCCTGCTGCTTCTCCTGGTGACCCTCCTGGTCGCGGCGGCGGTCCCGTCCATCGCGAGGTCGGACGATCTGACAGTCGTCGCGGATGTCGACCGGTCCTCCTACTCCTGGTTCGGGAGGATCACGGTCACCGCCGAGGTCCGCTACCAGGGCGAGCCCATCCCCGACTGCGACTCGGTCCGGGCCGTGTCGCCCGCCAATCCGCGGGTCCGATCCATTCTGACCGATGACGGGGTCCCCCCCGATGCGGTGCCGGGCGACGGGTCGTACGCGGGCTACTTCGAGATCGGCGGCGATCTGGGCGAGGCGCGGCCGCCCGGCAGCTACGCGGTGGAGGTCACCGCCTACCGGGACGACCTCTCGGGATCCGGCTCCTCCCCGTCGTTCTCCCTCTACACGGTTCGCCGGTGGACCGGCATCACGACGGGGACCGTCAACGATCCCTACGACGAGTACACGACGTTCCACGTGACCGAGAACGAACCGGGCGGGGGCTGGCACCATGTGATCGGCGATCTCGGATTGATCCGTCCCTACAGCGTCTCGGACGCGTGGATCCGGATCCCGATCCTCCCGCAGACCAACACGATCTCGAACGTCTCCGTGTCGGGCGACGGCGTCTCCGACGTCGCGGTCCGCGACAACGTGATCGAGTTCGCCTGCGACCTCACCGGAGCCACGGTGACGCGGGTCACGATCGGGTTCGACGCACCCAGCGATCTCGCGGCCACGTACATCGACCGCTACCACACGGCGGACATCGGAAGGCGGGATTTCCGCAACGGCTACGCGGTCTGGAACCGGTACATCCACACCGGGATCCTCGGATCCGACCACTCGTACCTGCATGGGCCCGGGTGCGTTGTCGATCTCCACGTCACCGATCTGGGCACGGGCGAGGCGCACACGGTCGACTGCATGGAGCGCGTCGCCGTCCATCTGGACGATTCCGCCCACAACGATGGGACCGGAACCTACCCCAGCAACATCAAGTGGAGCGGCGACGCGGTGTCGTGGTTGCAATCCGGGGGTCTGGAGTCGCTGACCTTCGTGATCCCTTCCGGCGGGAACTACGGCCTGGCCGACAAGGTCTCGGTCATGAAGAGGGTCCGGTTCTACAGCGATCGGCGCATGTTCCGCCACGAGTACGTCGTGGAGAACATCGACGGGGTGAGCCACGACTTCGACTTCGTCTGGGGAAGGGAGCAGTGGCTCTACGGGAGCGAGAGCGGGTCGAACCGGCAGGAGGACGACCGCGGCCTGCTCCCGAACGACGCCGGCAGCTACGGCGGCGAGTATGGGTTCGCGCCGGAGGAGATCGACGGGAACTGGTTCGCCGCCTTCGACGAGACGTCCTTGTACACGATCGGCGTGGTCCTTCCGGAGGGATCCCCGGAGGTGATGCCGGACTTCGCCTACTTCCTGTGCACGCCCGCGCTCGGGAACTTCACGGGGGAGTATCCGATCCAGCCGGCCGGCTCCTGCACGGACATGCCGAACATCTTCTTCGAGAAGCGCTTCGGCCTGCTGTCCCCGGGCGAGTCGATCGAGTATGCGTTCTACCAGTGGGGAGGCTACGGGATCGATCGCGAGGAGCTGACCGCGCACCTCTGGCTCGACGCCGTCGACGTCTCCGGGGATCCGCTCGTCGTCGACTTCACGCCGATCGGGGACGGGGTTCCGGTCACTACCGCGATCGACCTCTGGTTCAACAACCCGATGGACCACGCGTCGACCGAGGCCGCCTTCGCGTTGACTCCGGACGTACCGGGCGGCGGAACCTGGACGTGGTCGGAGGCGGACCGCCGCGCGACGTTCCAGCCCGCTCAGTACCTCGATCCCCAGACCGTCTACGCCGTGGAACTCCAGCGCGACGCGATGGACGTGCAGGGGCGCAACCTGGCGACCGTCGCCAGCTGGTACTTCGAGACCGGGACCCTCGCCGACGCGCCGGCGGACGACGCGCGGGCGGTCGCGACGCTGCTGAGCAGCGCACCCAACCCGTTCCGCGTTTCCACGTCGATCGCCTTTGTCGTTCCGGAGGAGGGCCCCGCCCGGGTCTCCCTGTACAACGTCGACGGCCGGCTCGTGAACACGCTCGTCGACGGCCGGTTCGCGGCCGGACGTCACGTCGCCCGGTGGTCCGGCAAGAACGCCAACGGCCGTAGGCTCGGCGCCGGGATCTACTTCTGCCGCCTGGAGACCGCCGGCCGGGTCGAGGTCCGGAAGATCGTGATCGGACGGTGAGGGATCTCGAACGGCCCGGGCTTCGCTAGCGAAGGATCAGCACGGTTCCGGTTTGGGTGCCCGTCGTCCCGGCGATGCGTACGAAGTACGGGCCGGTGCTGACCGGCTCGCCGCCGTCGTCGCGGCCGTCCCAGACGAGCGAGCGCGGGCCCTCCCCCACCGCCAGCGCCTCTCCCAGCGAGCGCACGAGGCGCCCGGCCGGGTCGTACACGCGGACCCGCACGAGCCCCGAGTCCGGCTGGCGCCAGTGGATCCAGGTCCGCCCATGGAACGGGTTGGGGGCGATCCGGGGCACATCGGGCTCTGACGGCGCGTTTGCCGGATCGTCGCCGATCCCGATCGGAAGCTCGGCATCCGGTCCGTAGACGGGGATCGGCACCCCTTGCTCGTAGGCGCCCAGGTCGGGGCCGTCCCCGAGAGCCTCGTCGTTGACGTTGGCGAGGGGTTCTCCGGCATCGAGCGCGTCGGAGCCGGGCGCGAGCCGGAGATCCTCTTCGCCGGGAACGTACGGGGGCGGGAAACCTTCCTGCCCGAGCCAGGAGCCGAGCGGGGGCTCCTCCGCGGCGACGAAGTCCCAGATCCCGACCAGCCGCGCGTGGAGTTCCAGCCCGGTGTCCGCGCGGAACTCCGCCAGAGTCTCGTAGAACTCCCCGTTCAAGCGCGCGAACCGATCGGGACGCGCCTGGTACAAGCCGCCGTAGTCGAGGTCGGCGCGCTCGCCGATCGTGTCGAGGCAGATCGGGTCCCCTTCGTGGCCGGGCTCGCTCCCGCCGAGGATCAGGTTGTTCCGCAGGATCGTGTTCCGCCACTGCCCGCCGCCCCAGCCGCGGGGGTCGGCGCCGACGAGCGTGTTGTGGAACACGATCAGGCCGGTCGGCCAGAGGTGAAACTTCAGGGCTTTGAGCTGCCAGTTGTAGACCACGTTGCGGATGAAGTAGACGGGCCCGCCGAAGACCGGCTGGGCGCTCAGGCCCACGAAGGCGTTCGTGACGCGGTTCTCGAAGACGCGCACGTTGTGGCGGGCGGCGTCGGTCTCGATCCCGTCGTCGAGGCAGTCGTAGATCTCGTTGCGGTAGACGTCGCAGCCGCTCGTCTCGGTGGTGTGCTCGTCTCCGCCGACCTGGACTGCATCGAACCATCCATGGATCTCGTTGGCGCGGATGACGTGCCCGGATCCGGTGACGATCAGCGCGTAGG
>WJJW01000059.1 GCA_014729455.1 Candidatus Eiseniibacteriota bacterium | reverse complement strand
GGAGGTGAACGTCCGGCAGATCTCGGCGAACTCCGCGCCGGCGCCGACGACGGTCACGAGGTCTCCGTCCTCGAGGATCGTGTCGCCGTGCGGGATCAGGAGCTTCCCGTCCCGGAGGATCGCCCCGACGACCCAGCTCCGCGCGTGCAGATCTTTCAGCGGCTTGCCATGGACCGGGGAGCGGGAAGTCACCTCCAGCTCGATCGCCTCCGCGCGTCCGTGGGCGAACGACTGCGAGGTGATCCGGCGCGGTTCGAGGTTCTCCTCGAGACGCCGGGCGGCGATGTTGTCCGGCGCGAAGGTGTCGATCCCGATCTCCCGGAACTCCGCGATCCTCTCGGGATCGGCCGCGACCCCGATGACCCGGTGGACCCCCGCCTCCTTGCCGATCCTGCAGATCTCGAGGTTGGCGTCGTCGTCGTTGGTCGCCGCGACCAGGGCGTCGGTCTCCTTCAGCCCCGCCCGCTCGAGCACGAGCCGGCTGGTCCCGTCCCCCCGGACCGCTTGAACGGGACGGATCCCGCGGGCGCGGTCGAGGACCTCCGAAGACGGCTCCACGATCGCGACGTCCCAGCCGTCGCCCAACCGCCGGAGAAGCTCCCGCGTCGGACCGCCCGCGCCGACGATGATCACCTTCATGCGCACTCCCCCGATTCAAGGCCGGAAAGCAGTCCGCCCGATCATCGAGGACCGGGCGGACGGAGGCAAGAAGGGATCGGAGCCTACCGGAAGTCGGAGCGGACGCGGCCCCAGGTGCGGGTCAGCGACGGCGTATCCTCGGGGATCCCGCTCGGCTCCAGGACGTTGACGTGGACGCGGGCGCAATCGACGCACTCCGACTCGGAGCGGACGTTGAAGGCATGCTCTCCCACCGGGAGATCCCGGGTGTCCACGGTAACGGTGACCTCGATGTCCGGCTCGTCGTACACGACCGAGAGCTCGCAGCACTCCTGGTCCTCGGCGAAGTTCACCGGGCAGGGCTGGAAGTCCGGTCCGTATCGCAACCGCGCGTTCAACACCCCTTCGACCACCTCGCCCTTGGGAGCCTCCAGGTACAGGTCGGGATCGTCGAACGAGGCGCCGCAGGCCGGACCGAAGGTCTCACAGCTCGTGAAGCAGTAGCACTCATCGACCCCGATCAACCCGGACCCGCCGACCACCTCGGTCCAGTTCTCCCCGGTCATCGAGCCGGAATCGAGCCAGACCTCGCCCGGGTCCTCGGCCACCACGCCGATCCGTCCAAGGAGGATCGGTGCGCTCGGGTCGATCTCGAGCGGAGGCTCGAAGACCCACTGGAGCTGCAGTCGGTTCCCCATCGGCGTCTCCACGCAGATCCCTCCGATGCAGTTCTCGAACCCGACGCTCTCCCCCCACCACTGCGACCACTCCACTTCGAACGTCGCATCCCGAATCACCGGATCGATCGGCATCAGGAACAGGTCGGCCTCCATCCATCCGGTCTCCTCGGTGTACTGGACGATCTGCTCGCAGGTCTCGATCGGGTTCTGTTCGCAGAACTCCTGATTCAGGGGCTGGACGTGGAAGAAGAGGAACGCGGGGGGAAGCGGGTTCGCCGGCGCGGTCGTCGCGAGAAGGACGAGCGCGATCGCGGGCAGGAGCATCCGGATCCGATGCGGCATGACGGGCCTCCTTTTCATACGGGAACGCTCGGGCGCCGGCCAGGAACCGCTCACCGGCAGCCACCCTTCAGACGTCCCCGGCTCTTCGTCGACGTGATCGCCGCCTCGTCCGGGATGCCGCTCGGATCCCGGACCAGCGCGAACCGGTCGGCCTCGGTGAACTGCTCGATCTCCTCGCGGGAAACGATGTCGCTCATGGAACGGGAGCCTGCGTCCCGGGGATGGACGTAGAGGGCGGCGACTTCGGATCGAACGCGACGGCGGCGCCGCATCGACGCAGGACCCATGGAGCACTCCCATCCCGGCTGCGTGGCAGCCGGCGGCCGAGACGATGGGGCTCAGGAGCCGGAGTCGGCCCCTTCTCCTCCGCGGACGATTCTACCACCCTCCGCCCGGCGCTTCCAGCGGACCACGACGTCCCGTTCCGGTAGGAAGCGGCGCGCTTCGAATCGATGGACACCGTCCTCCCCGCGCCGAAACGGGTAGTTGAACTCCGGATCCGTCACGCTCTCCGGTAGGCGGACCTCGAACCGCGCCCAGGCGAGCGGTCTCTTCCACGCCCGGGTCGTCGTGACGATGTAGCGGGCCGTGCAACCACGGAGGGCCTGGCGGTACACCGTCCGGATCTCCAGGGTGTCTCGATCCACCGGCGGGAGGGTCCAGAGGACCCCCCGGTTCCCCTCGCGCTCCCGGTACGCGAGCGGCCGGCGTTCCCCGTGTCGATCCACCTCGGCCAGGGACACCGTGCGCGCGGCTCCGTGCAGGCTGTCGTTCGGGTACGGATAGAAGAGGATCCGGGGAGCGCGGACGCCGGGGTCCACGACGAAGCGGTAGAGCCCGTCGACCGTCACGGTGTCGGCTTGCGCTCCGACCTCGATCCGGACCACCTCGGAGTGGAACCGGATCGGCGCGGAGGCGGACGGTCCGGCGATCGACCCGAGCAGTGCGGCCGGGAGGAGGATCGATCCCGCGGCGATCGCACCGCCGCCTCCCGCTCGCCTCTTCGGATCCACCCGCATCGCTTCCCTCTCCGTCTCGACGCCGACGAGGATACCACCGGCTCGCTCCCCCCGTCCCCCGCCGGCTCCGCCGGGAACGCGCCTGGTGGCACGCCGGGCGATCCCGTAGGCTTCGCGCATGTTCGGCGAGCCGCTCTTCGAGCCCATCCCGGAGGGGTTGGATCCCGAGGTCGTCTTCCGGAAGCTCTCCGGTCGGCCCGGGCTGTTCTTCCTCGACAGCTCCGCGCGATCGACGGACCAGGGGCGCTGGTCGATCCTCGGCGCCGACCCCTACGCGGTGCTCTCCTCGGCGAGCGCGCCGGAGGCGGCTCCCGACGCCTGGGCTCGCCTCGAGCGAACCCTCCGCGCGCGGGCTCGCCCCCCCCGGACCGTGCCGGGACCGTTCGGAGGCGGGGCCGTCGGGTACCTCTCCTACGATCTCGGGAGGCGGTTCGAGCGGATCCCGGACACCGCCGCCGATCCGCTCGCGACGCCGGAATTCCGGCTCGGCCTCTATGACCGGTTCGTGGTCTTCGACCGCGATTCCGGCGAAGGGTGGCTGGTCTCGACGGGGGATCCGGCCGAGGGGTTCGCTGCGCGCCGTCGCGCGGAAGACCGGCTCGTCGGCCTCCGGGAGCTTCTCGCGCAGGGGAGGGCTCCCGCGCGCGCGCCGTTCTCCTG
>WJJW01000475.1 GCA_014729455.1 Candidatus Eiseniibacteriota bacterium | reverse complement strand
GCTCGGACCTCGACGCCGGGCAGCGTCTCCATCCGTTCCTCGAGGAGCGAACGGGTGCGGAAGTCGAGTGCGCGAGCGAGGGTGAGCGGCGGGCGTCCGGTCCGCCGCGTCTCGTCGACCGTCTCGAGGATCTCCTGCGCGCTGCGGCCGATCAGCGGCGCGATCTCCTCGACGACCCGGACGAGCCGGTCCCGATCCTTGCGCAGGCTGCGGTGCTGGGGATCCAGGATCAGGTGGAACGAAGGGGCGTTGTCGGCGAGGACGCGGCCGTACCGGTCCAGGAGCTGGCCGCGGTGGGCGCGCAACACCTCGTCGCGGATCCGGTTGTCCTCCGCCTTCTCCCGGTAGGCATCCCCGTGGACGACCTGGAGATCGATCAGCCGCCCGAAGAGCGTCCCGAAGACAAGCAGGACCAGTCCCGCCATCAAGCGGAACCGGAACTGCATCGCGTCGACGGAGAACCTACGATCCGGCATCCAGCCACCTCCTGGTGCCGAGCACGCCGCGCAGGCAGGCGATCAGGATCGGAACGGCGATCCCGGTGTATACCGCCGTCGGCAGGGACCAGCGGACCCAGATCGACAGGAACGTCGCGGGCTGGAACCCGGAGAGAGCCAGGGCGCGGATCGACTCCGCCAGGAGGACCACGACGGTCAGCATTCCCGCGGCGAGGATCCGGTCGCCGAGATCCACGGCGTTCGACGCGCGCGCGGTCACGTACGCCAGCGTGCACCAGGCGAGGCTGGAGAGTCCCAGCGCGTCGGGATGGTCGACGTCGACGAGCAGCCCGAGAACGAGACCCCCGATGATCCCGTAGGTGGGACCGCGCGCCAGCGTGAGCAGGAACACGAAGGCGGCGCCCAGGTCGGGCTGCACGCCCGCGATGGCGATCTTCGGCCCGAGCACCAGGCGGAAGGCGAGAATCGCCCAGGTCGTCAGCAGCAGGCGAACCAGGAACAGCACCATCAGGGGGCGATCCTCGGTCCGCCGGGGATCGGAGGCGGAGTCGGAGAGGCTCCGCGGGCGATCGGAGTGAGCGTCGATCCGTCGGAAGCCGGAGGTCGCTCGCGAACGAGGAACAGCTCGCGCGTGTCGCCGCGCGAGACGGCCGGCCGGACCCGGATCCGCTTGAGCTGGGTCCGCGGATTCAGATCCGCCCCGACGACGTGGCCGACCAGGATCCCCTCTGGGAAGATCTCCCCCAGACCGGAGGTGAGGATCGGATCCCCCACCCGATAATCTCCCTGCACGGGGACCGGGTCGATCGTCAGTTCCTCGGGATCCGCGGGATTCCACCGGAGAATCCCCTGCTCCCGGCTCCGCGCGTCGACGACGCTCACCGCCAGGCGGCGATGCCACAACGTTTCGATCCAGACACGCCCTTCCGCGACGCGGACCGTCCGCCCGACGAGTCCATCGGGAGCGACCGCGGCCCGTCCCGGAACGACGCCGCCTCCGTGCTCCGCCCAGAGCACCTCGCCGGACCAGTCGGCCGACCGGCCGACCACCCGGGCGGGGACCAGACGCAGCTCCGCCCGCGCGGTCATTCCGACCATGCGGCGCAGCGCCTCGTTCTCCCGCGCGGTCTCCTCCAGGCGCGAGACGCGCAATCGATCGTAGGTCAGCTCCTCGCTGAGCTGTTGGTTCTCGAGGCGGGTCAGGAGGCTGCGGCCTCCCCAGCCGAGGACGAGACGCGCCGGGAGGAAGACGGACCACTCCAGCGCCCCCGACACGGCGCGGCGCATCTCGATCGGGGTGGCCAGCAGGGCGATCGAGCCGACCGCGCATGCGAGCCAGAGGAGGAAGCTGCTCCGAACGGCGCGAGGAGAGGCGTGCGAGGCCATCGCCCGCCTCAGGTGCTCCGCATCAGCACTTTCTCGTAGCGGGCGAGATCATCGAGGATCTTGCCGGCTCCGAGGACGACGGCGGTCAGCGCTCCGTCGGCCACCCGGATCGGCAACCGGGTCGTCTCCCGGAGAAGCTGATCGAGGCCGCGGAGCTGCGCCCCTCCGCCGGTCATCACGATCCCTCGATCGACGATGTCGCTGGCGAGCTCGGGCGGCGTCTCTTCGAGAGACTGCTTCAACGCTTCGGTGATCGCGCCGATCGGCTCCTGCAGCGCTTCTCGGACCTCCGCCGACGTGACCTTCAACGTCTTCGGGATCCCGCCGATCAGGTCGCGCCCCTTGATCTCCATCTCCAGCTCCGACTCGAGATGGTAGGCGCTGCCGATCTGGATCTTGATCAGCTCCGCGGTCTGGTCGCCGATCAGCAGGTTGAAGGCCCGCTTGACGTACTGCATGATCGCTTCGTCCATCTTGTCCCCGCCGACGCGGATCGAAGTGTCGTTGACGATCCCGTTGAGGGTCATGACCGCGATCTCCGTCGTCCCTCCCCCGATGTCGATCACCATGTTGCCGGTCGGCTTCTCGACCGGAAGACCGACGCCGATCGCCGCCGCGATCGGTTCGGCCACCAGGAAACTGTCGCGCGCGCCGGCGTGCTCGACCGAGTCGCGAACGGCCCGCTTCTCCACCTCCGTGATCCCGGAGGGGACACAGACGATCACCCGGGGTTTGACGAGGAAGCGACGGGTCTGGATCTTGAGGATCAGCTTTCGGAGCAGCTCCTCGGTCATCTCGAAGTCGGCGATGACGCCGTCCTTCATCGGGCGGACCGCGATGATGCCGGCCGGGGTTCGGCCCAGCATCGCCTTCGCATCGGAACCGACGGCGAGGACCTTCTTCGAGCTCTTGTCGACGGCGACGACGGAGGGTTCGTTCAGGACGATGCCGCGTCCTTTGACGTAGATGAGGGTGTTGGCCGTCCCGAGATCGATTGCGATGTCGTTCGACATCAAGCCCTTGAGACGACTGAACAATGCGGACCTCCTCGCGCTCCCTCGCACCCGCCTTCCAAGGGTCGTCACGCTACCACGGGGCTCCCCCAATCGCAAGGATTTCGCGGGCTTGGGCCGGTCGGACGTCTTGACGGACCCCGACCCTCGCGGTAGTCTCGCGTCTGGCCGACATCGGAGGGAGGGTGTGGAAGCGGATGGGACTTCTCGAGGGGACGGTCGCTCTGGGGATCCTCCTGGGCGCGGGCATGCAAGGCGCGGCGCCGGCTTCCGGGTTTCCCGTGGCGGTGCGCGGCTCGGTGGTCGACGCCGAGGAGCGGCCCCTGGCCGACGTGGCGATCCGAGTCTTCATCGAGGGTCTCGTCGAGGCCGAGGTCCGGACCGATCCGGACGGAACCTACGAGGTGCGGTTCTCGGTCGATCCGAACCGCGAGGAGACGGTCTTGCTCTACTGCGTCCCTCCGCGCGTCGATCAGGCGCCTGACCTGGCACTGGTGCGGGAGAGCCGGGAGGACCGGTCCGCCGGCATCTGGAGCCCTTGCGTCCGGCGTCTCGGTATTCGACCCTCGCTGGAGTGGACGGCTCGGATCGAGAGCCGGATGGGGCTCGTCGAACGGCTGGCCCGATCCGGTTGCGCCGGATCCTAGCGGTGGAGCGGTTGGGCGGATGCTCGGAGGATGGTACGATCCAGGTGGTTCTCCGGGGTTGAGGAGGTCGGGTGATGAGGGTTGATCGGTTCCTGACGGGGATGACGGTCCTGTGCGCCGTCGCCCTGTTTGCACTTTCCTGCGGCGACGAGAACGGAGGGCCGGTGGCCCCGACGGAGACGCCACCCCGCGCGCCGGAGGACCTGCACGTCACGCAGACGGGATCCTCGGCGATCACGATCGCCTGGCGGGACCTCTCGAGCGACGAGCTGGGGTTCCGGATCGAACGGTCCGTGGGAGGGACCGCCTCCTTCGCGGAACGGGACACCGTCCCCCGCGACGTGACCACCTACACCGACACCCAGCTCCAGACCGGAATCACCTACTACTACCGCGTCCGCTCCTATCGCGCGAACAGCCAGTCGGAGCCGGCCGAAGCGGTCTGGGGAATCGCGGTCCAGAACGTGACCCCGACGGTCCCCCGTTCGCCCGTGCCGGCCGATCAGAGCCGCGGCGTCGAGGAGGGGGTCGTGACCATCGCCTGGACGAGCAGCGATCCGGACGCCGGCGATCCTCTGCTTTTCGACGTCTATTTCGGGGAGAGTCGGAACGCGCTCCAGCTCGTGGCGGACGCGGTCCCGCAGAGCGAGTGGACGCTGACGGACCGGCCGGTCTCGCTGAACGCCTCGTATTTCTGGCGGGTCATCGCCCACGACAGCCGGGGCGCCACCGCCCTCGGGCCGATCTGGTCGTTCAACACGCGGGTCGAGCGGATCGAGATCCCGGCCGGTTGGCTGGTGATGGGGGAACCGGAGGAGTTCGAGCATCCCGGGAATCCGGTCTGGGTCGATCGGTTCGAGATCGACAAGTTCGAGGTGACCAACCAGCAGTACGCCGTGTTCCTCAACGCGATGCTCCGCGCGGAGCCGACTCCGTTGATCCAGACCTCGGGAGGCGAAGTCTACAGTCCGGACGGGCTCGCCTTGTTCGCGCAGCTTCGTTCGAAGGACGACGACGCCCAGATCCTCTACGAGAGCCCCGAGAGCCTCTTCGTCGTCGTGCCGGGGAAGGAGAACTTCCCGGTGATGGAGGTGACCTGGCAGGGGGCGGTCGCCTTCGCCGAGTTCTTCGACCGGCGCCTGCCGACGGAAGCGGAGTGGGAGATGGCCGCCCGCGGGAACGGGACCGAATTCGGCTCCGAGCAGTTCACGATCGAGGAGCCCGACACCTCGTACGTCGTCTCCGTCGGAGTCGGCCGGACCTACCCCTGGGGGCAGACGCTCGACGCGAACCGGGCCAACTTCCTCGCAAGCGGCGACCCGTTCGAAGGACAGGGGCGCGTGCAGACGACACCCGTCGGATTCTTCGACGGGACGGTCCGCGGCGGGTACCAGACGCTGGACGGATCCAGCCCATTCGGCGTCCGGGACCTGGGCGGAAACGTCTCCGAGTGGACCGCCGACTGGTACGCCCCGTACCGGGACCCGCACGCCCCGCCGTCCGAGGGGCTTTACCGGATCATCCGGGGCGGGAGCTGGAGGAAGGGCAGCGGCTCGCTGGAGAGCTGGCGTCGCGACTTCGCCTCCCCCTACCGGCCGGGAGAATCCTCCGGGGCCGACCGGACGATCGGCTTCCGAACGGTGCGGTCGCTGCCGTAGAGACCGCTCATGGGGAATCGTCGATCCGACCGTCCCCCATCGCTGCTCGCGGAGCTGTGGGCGTACCTCCGCGAGCGGAGGACCTACTGGATCATCCTGCCGCTCGTCGTCCTCTTGCTGATCGGGGGGTTGCTGGCGCTGGCGCAGGGTCCCCTCGCCCCATTCCTCTACGCCGTCTTCTGATCCTCGGTTCTTTCGGAGGGTCGTCCGGGTCGCCGGGGGGACGCCCGGACGGGAGCGCGCGGGGAGCGCGCTAGATCGTCGTCCTCATCCGGGACGCGCTCACTCGTCGTCCTCCTCGTCCTCGTCGTAGTCGTCGTCCTCTTCGTACTCGTCCTCGTCCCAGTCCTCGTCCTCATCGTAGTCGTCGAGATCGTCCAGATCCTCGTCTTCGTCCTCGTCCTCGTC
>WJJW01000474.1 GCA_014729455.1 Candidatus Eiseniibacteriota bacterium | reverse complement strand
CGCTCCGCCGCCTCCAGGACCCGGACGACCCGGAGGCCGGATTGCCCGTCGCTGCGCGGCGGTCGATTCTGGATGATCGCGGTCAGGAAGTCGTTCACCTCCGCCTGCAGCGGCTCGAACGACTCGATCTTCGGAGAGACGATGTCGCCGGTCCGGTAGGAGAGCTGGTACTCGCCGAAGGTGTCCGGATCCTTGAAGTGGACCCCCTTGTCGAAGATCTTCACCTGCTCGAGGTGCTCGGTGTCGTCGTAGACGAGCATCTTCGCGTCGCCGACGATCGTGGTGCGGCGGAGCTTCGACGGCGCGAGCCAGCTCACCTGGACGTGGGCGATCGCACCGGAGGCGAACCGCATGAACATGAACGCGACGTCCGGGATCCCCTTCTGGACGAAGTCCTTTCCGGCGGCGAGCACCTCGACCGGCGCTTCGTCGAGCCAGTAGAGGATCATCGAGAGGTCATGCGGGGCGAGGTCCCAGATGACGCTCACGTCCTTCTGATGCAGACCGAGGTTGACGCGCGTCGAGCTGATGTAGAAGAGCTGACCGAGCTCGCCGGCCTCGACGATCTCGCGAATCTTGATGACCGGAGGGCTGTACTGGAACGTGTGCCCCACCATCAACGTCAAGCGGCGCCGATCCGCCTCCTCGATCAGGTGGAGCGCCTGGTCGGTGGACGCGGCGAACGGCTTCTCGACGAAGACGTGCTTGCCGCTCCGCAGCGCTTCGAGCGCGAGGTCGTAGTGCGTGGAGAGCGGCGTGGCGATCATCACCGCGTCCACGTCCAGCCTCCGGAGAAACTCCCGGTAGTCGGTGGTCACCTCCACCGAGGGGTAGCGATGGGCGACCCGCTGCAGCTTCGCCAGATCGAGGTCGCAGGCGAGCACACGGTTCGTGTGGCGGTTCTCGAAAAGATTCCGGACGAGGTTCGGCCCCCAGTAGCCGCAGCCGATGACGGCGACGTTCAACATCCCGTTGACCAAGGACTACAGTCCCCCCTTCCCGAAGAGGATCACCGGTACCGTTCGAAGCAGGAGCTTCGCATCCAGTGCGAGCGACCAGTTCCCGATGTAGAACAGGTCCAGCAGGACCATATCATTGAACGTCACGTAGGAGCGACCGGTGACCTGCCACAGGCCCGTCATTCCCGGCGTCACGTCCAGGCGGCGCCGCTGCCACTCCTCGTAGAGATCGTATTCGTACGGAAGACAGGGACGCGGCCCGATCAGACTCATCTCTCCGCGGACGACGTTCCAGAGCTGGGGCAGCTCGTCCAGGCTGGTCCTCCGCAGGAACCGCCCGACGCGGGTGACGCGCCAGTCGTCGGCGAGCTTGTAGACCTTCTTGCCGTCCGGCCCGATCCCCGCCGCGGTGCCGTTCTTCAGGTACGACTCGAGGTAGCGCCGGTGCTCGTCGTCCGAGTCGTGGACCATCATGCTCCGGAACTTGTACATGGTGAACGGTTTGCCCCCCCGGCCGACCCGAACCTGCCGGAACAGGATCGGCCCCGGCGAGGAGAGGCGGATCGCCAGGGCGATGGCGCCGAGCAACGGCAGGATCAGGAGCCCCCCGAAGACGGCGCCGCCCAGGTCGACCGCCCGCTTCAAGCGGCAGGAGAGACCGCGGAGCGGCGTCTCTCCGACCTGGAGCAGGTGGAGACCACGGACCGTTTCGATCGGGATCGAGTCGAACAGCCGATCGAGGACCTGGCTGAGGACCTTCACGCGGATCCCGCGCTGGCGCAGGTCGTCGGAGAGCCGGACGATCGCCGAGCGGGGCAGGTCGTGGCGCGCGACGACGACCTGGTCGACCCCGAGCTCGCCGGCCACCTCCGTCAAGCTCGTCAGGTCGGCGATCCGGAACGGCCGCAGACCGGGGAAGTCGGGCCGGCTCTCGTCGACGAACGAGACGATCCGCGCCCTTCCGCGCCCCCGGTCGCTGAGGGCGATCGCCAGCTCCCGCGCCGAGCTTCCGCCCCCGAAGACGAGGATCCGTTCCTCGCCGCGCGCCGCCCGCGCGGTCAGAACGCTCCCGATCGCCGGACGGAGCCCGAGGAGCCAGCCCGCCAGGGTCCCGTGGTAGACGAGGATCAGCAGACGCAGGGCGGCCGGGATCTCCTCGGCGAGGAGGAAGATCCCCCCGACCGAGAGAGCCGCGGACCACACGATCGTCCGCGCTCCCGCCGCCATCTGCCGTCGATGGGAGCGGAGGATCCCGGGTCGGTACAGCCCGAAAGAGGCGGCGAGCGCGAAGCTCGTCGGGACGAGGAGCAGAGCGACCGGCCAGGTCGGGGGGGAGGGATCCGTCGCGGGGAGGAGGCCCGCCTCGGTCCCGGACAGCAGGAGCGAGACGACCAGCCCGGCCCCGAGGACGGCCAGGTCGAGCAATGCGCGCCATCCGACGCCGGTCGACTTCCGCGCCGCCGGGGCCGACCGCGCGAACTCTCTCGGCGGCCGATCGATGGGGGTGTCGGAGCGTGGGACCGATTCCGAGCCACTCCGGGCTCCCAACGGCCTGTTCGCCAAAACGACCCTCCCTCAGACGCCCCTCACGCCTCGAACCGTACCGATCGTTGGACCTCCTGAATTGTCTAACCCTCCCGGGTCGATCCTTGCAAGCGCAAATCCCGGGAGGGCCGACGGTCTCGGGGTCGAACCCCGGTTCGGAGAGGGGCTAACCGAGGGGTCCGGACGGGCCGTCCCGGCCCGGATTCGGGTCCTCGCCGTCCGGTTCGTCCTGGCGGGCAGGGATCCAGAACCAGAAGGTGCTCCCCTTCCCCTTCTCGCTCTCCACGTGGATCTCTCCTCCATGCTCCTCGACGATCCCCTTCGAGATCACCAGGCCCAGGCCGGTTCCGCCCGCCTTCCGGGTGTTCGAGGAGTCGAGCTGCTGGAACCGGAGGAACAGCCGCGGGAGGTCCGACGGCGAGATCCCGATCCCCTTGTCCACCACGTCCACGCGGAGCCCCTCCTTGTGGGCGGCGGCCCGGATCAAGACCTCCTGGCCGGGCGAGGAGAACTTGATCGCGTTCGAGGCGAGGTTCGTCACGACCTGGACCAGCCGGAGCCGATCCGCCTGGATCCGCGGCAGGGACTCCCCGAGGTCGAGGCGAAGCTCGATCTCACTGCGTGATGCGAGGTTGCGCATTTCGGCGACCGCGCCTTCGAGGACGGCGGCCGGATCGATCTCCTCGAACGAGGTCGAGAGCCGCCCCGATTCGAGCTTGCTGAAATCGAGGATGCTCGTGATCAGCTCCTCCAACCGCTCCACGTTCGCCTGGCTGATCTTCAACAGCTCCTCCTGCTCGGGGGAAAGCTGGAAGTACTTTCCCTCGCTGAGGATCTCCAGGCTCCCCTTGATCGAGGTCAGCGGAGTCCGAACCTCGTGGGAGACGACGGCCACGAACTCGCTCTTCAGCCGGTCGAGCTCGCGCGCCTTCTCGTACGAACGAACGTTCCGGATCGCGATCGAGGCCATCCCGGCGAGCTGCGGGAGCAGATCGGGGGTGTCGTCCTCCATCCGCCCCCCCGGGGTCGACAGAACCGCGATCGTCCCGATCGCCTCGTCCTCCAGCAACATCGGGACGACGTGGGCGTGTCGAACCCCGCCGCTCCCGTCCTCGATCCGTTCCTCGATCGGGCTCTTCAAGTAGAGGGCCTTTCCGTTCGGTTCGGCGAGATCCGAGATCACCCGCTCCCGCTCCCGATCCTCGGCTTCGAGCCCACGATCGACCTTGCAGGCGAGCCGGCCGTTCGATTCGTCCAGGAGGAAGAGCAGGCCTTGCTCCGCCGCGCAGAGGTCCCGGCTCCGCTCCACGATCCGCGACAGCGTCTCGTCGAGCTCGATCGTCTCGGTGATGTCCTTGGCGATCTCGTAGAGGGTCTTCTGGCGCGCGCGGGCCGCCTCGACCATCTTCTTGCGGATCTCCCCCTCGGAGCGCTCCTTCAGCGCGAACGCGCGCCGCTCGAGAGCCCGCTCGAGGGCCGCCTCCAGCTCGGCGATCTGGAACGGCTTCTGGACGAAGTCGTAGGCTCCCTTGCGCAGCGCCTCGATCGCGACGGAGATCGTCGCGTTTCCGGTCAGCAGGACGACGGCGACGTCGGCGTCCGTCTCCTTCGCCGCGCGCAGCACCCCCAGACCGTCCGTCCCCGGGAGATTCAGGTCGGTGAGGACGAGGTCGTAGGTCTCCGCCCGCATCCGGTCGATCGCCTCCTCCCCCGTCGGGACCAGGTCGACCTGGTACGGGTACTCGGAGAGGATGTCCCCCAGCAACTCGAGAACCGGTTCCTCGTCGTCCACGACCAGGAGACGGGCGTTCGGCAACGGCGACGCCAGCTCCGACTGCTCGAGATCCGCTCTTGCCTGCTCGATCGGCACGGTCACACCTCCCCCTTCAGCTCGATACCAATACTCTGTTCCGGCCGTTCTTCTTCGCGTCCAGGAGAGCCCGATCCGCCTTGCGGACGAGCGCCTCCGCGGTCGTCCCGTCGGAGGGGAAGGTCGCGATCCCGACCGAGGCGGTCAGCTTCTTGCGCCGCGGGAACATGTGCGCCGCGATCGCCGCCCGAAGCCGTTCCCCGGCGCGCGCCGCCTGGCCCGGGTCGGTCTCCGGCATCAGCACGACGAACTCGTCGCCTCCGTAGCGGGAGGTGAGATCGGAGCTGCGGGCATGCTTGCGCATGAGCCGCCCCATCTCGGTCAGGATCCGATCTCCCAGACCGTGCCCGTGCGCGTCGTTGAGCTCCTTGAATCCGTCGATGTCGATGATGGCGATCGAGAAGACGTGATCGTACCGGCGGGAGCGATGGATCTCGCCGGCGAGGTGCTCCTGGAGATGTCGGCGGTTGAAGAGGCCGGTGAGCGGATCGGTGATCGCGAGACGGGACATCTCCTCGTACATCAGGAATCGCTGGATCACGCCGGCGGACTGCCCCGCGATGAGGATCGCCATCCGCAGGTGCTCCTCGCCGAAGGCCTTCGTCTGCGCGTGGCTCATGTTCAGCACGCCGATCAGCTCCCCCTGCACGATGAGGGGAACCGAGAGGAACGATCCGACCTTGACCCCCGT
>WJJW01000473.1 GCA_014729455.1 Candidatus Eiseniibacteriota bacterium | reverse complement strand
GGATGTAGCGCTGCGACTTCTCCGTGTAGGAGCACAGACGCATCCGCTCGACCTCTTCGATGGCGAGACGGGAGACCCCCAGGATGTCGAGGTTGAACACCGCGTGCTCCGCCACGGAAGCGTGCCCCAGCCCGAAGATGATCCTCTGGTTCGAGCGGCGCGCGGCGTCGACCTCCTCGCGGGCCACCGCGCGCAGCTCGTCCACCGGCCGTGGATCGCGACTGATCCGCGCGTAGGCGGCCGAGAGGGTCTCCGGGGTCCAGTTGTCCTTCTCCAGCAGCGCGTCCGCCCGGCGGCGCACGGCCTCGACCTCGGCGGACCGGCCGGCCGGCAGCGCGGCGACCTCACGGAGGACGGCACGGATCTCCTGCAGGAGATCGTAGTCGAGGTTGTGGCCGGCGAGACGGACCTTCATCGCGTGATCCTTCCTCACGGCGTCGGGTCGGGATCCGACGGTTCTTCCGATTCCGCGCGTGGGACCGACCGGGCGGCGACCGCGGCGCACTCGGCGATGAGGCTGTCTCCGAGGAGGACCCGGACGGAACCGATTTCGTCCCCCTCCCCGATCGGCGCCCGAACGCTCGCCGGGGCGGTCACGGTCACGCGGAGATCGTCCCGCCTTCGCGTGGGAATCAGGATCTCCAAGTCCCGCTCTGCGAGCAAGCGCATCCTGTCGCCGTGCCCCCCGATGACCCGCACCGTCTCGCCCAGATCCTCTCCCTCCGCGACGATCGGGATCCGCTGCCACTGGAGGAACGCCTCGTAGAGGAGGTTCTTCGTCTCGTTGAACCGCTTCTCGCTGCTCGAGGAGCCGAGGACGACGGAGATCAACCGGATCCCCCGCCGCTCCGCGGTGGCCGCCAGGCAGAACCCCGCCGCGCTGGTGAAGCCGGTCTTCAGACCATCGAGCCCCGGGAAGCGGCCGAGCAGACGGTTCGTGGACCGGATCGTCTGCCCGGAGCGGATCGTCGTGGTCCTCGTGCTCGAGAGAGCGAGAGCGGCCGGGTCGCGAACCAGGGCGCGCGCGAGAATCGCCTGATCGAAGGCGGTCGTCCTCGTCGGCGGCCGCGCGCTCGTATCGAGGCCGTGGACGTTCACGTAGGTCGTCTGATGCATCCCGAGCTCCTTCGCCCGCCGGTTCATCCGTTCGACGAACGACTCGGTCGATCCCGCGATGTGGATCGCCAGCGCCGTCGCGGCGTCGTTGGCCGACGGGACCACGACCGCGTAGAGCAGATCCCGGACCGACATCTTCTCTCCGGCCCACAGGTAGATCTTCGATCCACCGACGCGGCAGGCCTCGCGCGGGACGACGACCTCGTCTTCGAGGCCGATCTCCCCGACACGCAGGGCCTCGATCGCCAGGAGCTGGACCATCATCTTCACGAGGCTGGCGGGGGCGCGCGGCTCGCGCGCGTTGCGCTCGTAGAGGACGCTTCCGGTCTCCGCGTCCACGACGACCGCGGCTTGAAACGTGGGACTGCGCCAGATCGCCCGGTGCTCCTGCCCGCACGCCGGTCCGGCCCAGAAGCTCGCGACGACCAGGGCGAGAGCGAGCGACGCCCCGGTGGGCCGGAGCGCCGGCCCGGTCACTCCCCGCTTCCTCCGAAGAAGCGCCCGATCCGCTGGAAGATCGTCGCCTCGGGCACGTCGGCGGCCGAGAGGGCCGCCGCCCGGCGGACCTTCCCATCGGGCATGCGGACCTCGATCGTCCCGACCGTGTCGCCCCGGGCGATCGGCGCGCGCAAGGCGGGCCGGGGGACGAGCACCGCCGCGGGGGCCTCGTCCCTCTCTTGCAGGACGACGGCGATCCGTTCGGCCGCAACCGCCTCCACCGTCCGGGTCCGCCCGTCGATCACCGGAACGGTCCCGGGAAGCGAGTCGCCTTCGGCCACGACCGTCTCCATCCGGAGCTGGGCGAAACCGGCCCCGAGCAGACGCGCCGTCTCGTCGAACCGGAGTCGGTTGGAATCGGCGCCGAGAATCACCGAGATCAGACGCAGCCCGTTTCGCTCGGCCGTCGCGCAGAGACAGAACCCCGCCTTCCGGGTATACCCCGTCTTCAGACCGTCGAGCCCGGCGAAGCGACCCACCAGCTTGTTGGTGTTCTGCAGCAGGAACTCCCCGTCCCGAAACGGTGCCTCCTCGATCTTCGACAACCTCAGGACATCAGGGTGGCGCACCAGCTCGCGGGCGACCAGTGCGATATCCCGGGCGGTGGTGACGTTTCCCCGTCCCGGCTCGTCGTCCAGCCCGTGGACGTTGATGTAGTGCGTGTTCTCCAGACCGAGATCACGCGCCCGCAGGTTCATGAGGTCGACGAACCCCTCCGCGGAACCGGCGATCCGCTCGGCCACCGCGACGCACGCATCGTTCGCCGAGGAGATCACGATCGCCTTGAGCAGGTCCTCGAGGGGGAAGACCTCGCCGTGCGCGAGATAGACTTGCGAACCTCCGAGCTTGCTCGCCCATGCCGAAACCGTGATCGGAGAGTCCAGGCGGATCGCTCCCTGCTCGACCTTCTCCAAAACGATCAGCTCGAGCATCAGCTTGGCGATGCTCGCAGGGGGACGCGGGAGGTCGGCGTCCCGTTCGTAGAGCACCTGTCCCGTGGAGGCTTCCAGGAGGATCGAGGAGACCGCGCGGGGCGGAGTGCTCAGATGAACCAGGTCCTCGCCCGTGGATTCGCCGTTTACGACGAATAGCGCGATGACAGCGAGCGCGAAGACGATCGCCCGGATCGGGTGCCGGTCCATTCCCCTTCCCCCTCTGATGTGATGAAACCTTTCCCAGCAACGAGTTAAGAAGCTGCCCGCATCGATGGACGCTATCACCCCCGCGCGGAACCGGTCAACGAGACGACGGGCCGGAGCGGGGCGTGCATTTTCCATCCGTTTCCGTGCGAAAAGCGACCGCCTTCGATCGTTCCCCCTTATCGAAGCATACCAGCCCTCCGCTGGAGCGGCTCCAACTCATTGCAAAGGAAGTCGTTCGGGGGCCGGGGGATTCTCCCCGCAGGTGAGGAGAACTGGCAGCGATCTTGCCTTAGAGGGAACGGGCCGCGGGCCGGGTGCTCGAACCTGACAAGACTCCCTTCCCCGGAGGAACGAATGCATCGTCGCACTCTCCTGTGCGCATTGCTCTTGCTGGCCGCCTCCGCAACCCACGCCTGGGGGACCGTTCGACATTACGTCTTCGGTCTCGATCGCCAGACCACGTATGACGTTTGGCAGGGCGACGATCTCCTGGCCGGAAGCGTCGCTCCCGGCCCGGCGGGGGATATCGCGTTCCAGTCCCAGGAAGTCTCTCCGGTCTCGATCTTGCCGACCGGCGCGGAGAACGACGTCATTCCACCGGGAACGGTCGACGACCTCTCCGTCACCGGGACGACCTCGTCCTCGGTCACGCTCGCCTGGACCGCGGTCGGAGACGACGGCGGTGCGGGCCAGGCTTCGGTCTACGACGTCCGGTACGCCACCTTCCCGATCAACGAGACGAGCTGGAGCTCGGCGACCCGGGCGACCGGAGAGCCGTGGCCGGGCCAGGCGGGCGAGGAGGAGACGTTCACCGTCTCCGGACTGTCGCCGGGAACGACCTATTACATCGGATTGAAAGTCGGCGATGAGATCCCCAACTGGAGCGAGCTCTCCAACGTCGCCGAAGGAACGACCGGCGGGCAAGGGGGAGGAGACATCGTTCCGCCCGGCGCCGTGACGGACCTCGCGGTCGCCGGCAACGACGTCGACCGGATCACCCTCACGTGGACCGCCGTCGGCGATGACGGCGGCCAAGGACAGGCCTCCGCCTACGATCTGCGGTACGACACCGAGCCGATCACCGCCCAGTCCTGGGCCGCCGCGACCCACGTGAACGGCGAACCGCCGCCCAAGCAGGCCGGGCAGACCGAGGAGATCGACGTCGCGGGGCTCTCTCCCGAAACGACCTACTACTTCGCCCTGAAGGTCGCCGACGAGGTCCCCAACTGGAGCGAGCTCTCCAACGTCGCCGAGGGAACGACCGATACCGGCGGCGGCGGGGATACGGTCCCGCCGGCCGACGTCGACGATCTCGCCGTGATCGATCGGATCGACACCGCGCTGCTCCTCTCCTGGACCGCCGTCGGCGACGACGGCGAGTCCGGAACGGCCAGCCAGTACGATCTCCGCTACGACACCGAGCCGATCACCGCCCAGTCCTGGGACTCCGCCACGCAGGTCGACGAAGAGCCCGACCCGGATCCCGCCGGGGAGGAGGAGACCTTCGCCGTCTACGGCCTCTCCCCCGGGACCACCTACTACTTCGCCTTGAAGGTCGCCGACGAGGTCCCCAACTGGAGCGGACTCTCCAACATCGCCGAGGGAGAGACCTCGGGCTCCGTGGACGACACGGTCCCGCCGGCAGAGGTCGACAACCTCACGGTGGTCGGCGGAACGGCCGGGAGCATGCTGCTCTCCTGGTCCGCCGTCGGGGACGATGGGGACGAAGGGACGGCCAGCGTCTACGACCTGCGCTACGACACGGAGCCGATCGACCCGGAGACCTGGGATTCGGCGACGCAGGCCGAGGGGGAGCCGAACCCGAAGACGGCCGGTCAGGCGGAGAGCTTCTCGGTCGGCGGACTGGAGCCCGAGACCACGTACTACTTCGCCCTGAAGGTCGGCGACGAGGTCCCCAACTGGAGCGGACTCTCCAACGTCGCCGAAGGAACGACCGACCCGGTCGCCGACACGATCCCGCCGGCCGACGTCGAGAACCTGTCGCTGCTGGCCCGCCGCCTCGACTCGATCCTGCTGACCTGGAAGGCGGTCGGCGACGACGGGGACGAGGGCCAGGCGACGACCTACGACCTGCGCTACGACACCGAGCCGATCGACGAGACGAGCTGGGAGTCGGCGACTCCGGTTGCCGGGGAACCCGATCCGCGCCTGCCCGGCCAGGCGGAGCTGTTCGAGGTGACGGGCCTCGAGTCGGCGACGCAGTACTACTTCGCATTGAAGGTGGGGGACGAGGTTCCGAACTGGAGCGACCTGTCGAACGTCCTGCCCGCGAGCACCCTGACGGTCGGGGACGGGGTCCCGCCGGCGGCGGTGACCAACCTCCAGGTCTCCTGGACCAGCGACCGCGCGGTCGCCCTCGCCTGGACGGCGTCGGGGGACGACGGCAACGAGGGTCAGGCGACCCTCTACGACATCCGGTACGCGCAGGAGCCGATCGACGAGGAGAGCTGGGAGTTCGCGACCCAGGTGGAGGGGGAGCCGAATCCCAAGCCTGCCGGACAGGCGGAGCATTTCGCCGTCGGCGACCTCGAGCCGCTGACGACCTACCACCTGGCGCTGCGCGTCTCCGACGACGCGGGCAACTGGAGCGATCTCTCGAACGTCGTGATCGGCGCCACGCTCGAGGAGGACCAGACCCCGCCGGCGGACGTGGACGATCTGGCTTCCGAAGGGACGACGGAAACGACGGTCGCACTGCGCTGGACGGCGGTCGGCGACGACGGCGAAGCCGGTCAGGCGGTGCTGTACGACCTCCGGTACGCGCAAGAGCCGATCGATGAGGAGACCTGGGACTCGGCCACCGCGGTCGAGGGCGAGCCGAACCCGGATCCGGCCGGCACGGAAGAGTCGTTCACGGTCGAGGGGCTCGCCGCAGAGACGACGTACCACTTCGCGTTGAAGGTCCGGGACGAATCGTTCAACTGGAGCGGCCTCTCCAACGAGGCCCAGGGAACCACGCTGCCGGCGCCCCCCGACGGGGTCCCGCCCGGCGGAGTGGACGACCTCTCGGTCTTCGACGTCGCGCAGCACTCGGTCACTCTCTCGTGGACGGCGACCGGCGACGACGGGGAGAACGGCCGCGCCAGTGCCTACGACGTTCGCTGCTCCCAGAGCCCGATCGACGAATCGAACTGGGATGACGCGATCCCGTGCGAGGGCGAGCCACCGCCCGGCGAACCGGGAGAGACCGAGTACTTCGTCGACTCGGAGCTGCAGGCGAACACTCACTACTACTTCGCGTTGAAGGTCGGGGACGACGCGGGCAACTGGAGCGGGATCTCGAATCTCGTCTCCGCCACGACCCATCCGGTCCCGGACGTGATCGCGCCGACCGTCATCGATGACATCTCCGCGGAGAACATCCGGCACCGATCGCTGCAGCTCGTCTGGACCGCCCCGCACGACGACGAGGAGACCGAGGCGTGCGCGCTCTACGAGGGGCGCTACGACACCGAGCCGATCGATGCCGAGAGCTGGGACGATACACCCGCCATCCCGGATCTGCCGACGCCGAGCGCACCGGGACAGCTCGACTCGGTCCTCGTGCCGGGGCTCGAGCCGGGAGCGACCTACTACTTCGCGATCCGGGCGCGGGACGAGGCGGGCAACCTCGCCGATCTGGGCGCCGTTCTCGAGGCGACGACCACCTCCGCCCCGGATGACGCCCCGCCGCATCGGATCTCCGATCTGGTCGCCGGTCCCGCGACGATGACGACGATCACGCTGCGCTGGCATGCGCCGGCCGATTCGATCCCGCCCGACTGTCTCGAGGATCCGCGGGTCGACCGCTACGATCTCCGGTTCGCCTCGTTCCCGCTGGACAGCGCGAACTGGGAGCAGGGAGCGGTGGTCGAGGCTCCCGTCCCGTCGGAACCCGGAGCGCTCGAAGAGGTCGTGGTGACCGGTCTGCTGCCGGAGACGACGTACTACTTCGCCGTGCGGGCGATCGACGCGCGGGAGAATGCCGCGACGGTCTCTCCGAGCGTCGAGGGGTCGACCCTGCCGCCCGACGAGCTTCCCGACACGATCGCGCCGGCGATGATCCGTGACCTGTCGGTCCTCGACGTCGCGATCGAGGAGCTGGTGCTGGCATGGACCGCGCCGGGCGACGACGGGAACGACGGCCAGGCGGCGTACTACGACCTGCGCCGGTCGGACCGTCCGCTGGACGGGGACGCCTGGGACGAGGGGATTCCGATCCTGCCGCACCCCGAATGTCGTCCGGCCGGCGAAGCGGAAACGCTCCGGGTCGACGGGCTCGATCCCGAGACCACCTACTTCTTCGCCGTGCGCGCGGTCGACGGCGCCGGAAATCGAGGACCGGTCTCCCCGTCGCTCGAAGCGGCCACGCTCGCGGCCCCCGATACGACCCCACCCGCGGTCGTCACCGATCTCGCGGTGGCGGAAGCCGATACCATCTCGATTCTGCTGACCTGGACCGCGCCGGGCGACGACCGGGGGATCTGCGCGGCCTACGAGCTGCGCTACTCCACCGGCCCGCTGGACGAGGAGACCTGGGAGGAGGCGACCTCCGCGGGGGCGCTGCCGCCTCCATCCGAGCCTGGGGAACCGGAGCGGTTCCGGGTGGACGGTCTCGAGCCGGCGACGGCGTACACCTTCGCCCTGCGGGCGGTCGACGCCGCGGGCAACGTCTCGAGCCCGTCGAACCGCGCGGAGGCGTCGACGGCGTCCCCTCCCGACCCCGGTGACGTGATCGCCCCGGCGCGGATCGAGGATCTCGCCGGCAACCCGGTCGGCCAGACGCAGGCGATGCTGACCTGGACGGCGGTCGGCGACGACGGCTCGGAAGGAACCGCGACGCGCTACGAGCTGCGGCGTTCCACCGGCCCGATCGATGCGACGAACTGGGCGGAAGCGATCCCGGTGGCGATCGACGTCGAGCCGGCGGCGGCGGGCGAGACGGAGAGCTTCGTCGTCGGCGGCCTCGCGGAGGACACGGAGCACCACTTCTCGCTGCGGGCGGTCGACGAGTCCGGCAACCGTTCCCCCTGCTCCCCCGACGCGATGGTCCGGACCCCGCCTCCCCTGGATACGAACGCCCCGACCGCCCCGGAGGAGATCGATGCGACCGACGCGGACGACCGGATCGTGCTGCGCTGGTCCCCTTCGCCGGATCCGGACGTGGTCGAGTACGTCCTCTACCGCCGGGAGACGAGCCCGGGATCGAACGAATCGGTCGCCTTCCTCGATCTCGAGGGGACCGAGTACGTCGACGCGCTGGTCCTGCCCGACGTCGAGTACGCCTACACGGTCGAGGCGGTCGACGCGGCGGGGAACCACTCCGCGCGCAGCCCCGAGGTCCTCGTGCGGACGCGACTGGAGGGGTTCCTGCCGGTCATCGAGGAGTTCGGCGCGGACGCGATCGTCGAGACGGTCCCGGAGGAAGGGGAGTCGCGCGTGCATTTGAGCTGGTCGGCGACGTCCGGCGATCGGTTCGCCGGCTTCGTCGTCGAGCGCTCCGAGGATGAAGGGGAGACCTGGGCCGCACGGACCCAGGGACCGATCACCGGCGACGGACCGTACCACTTCCTGGAGCCGATCGATCCCGGCAGCTACCTGTACCGGATCTGCGCGGTCTCCCCGCGCGGCTACCGGCGTCCCTTCGAACCGATTCGGATCCGTTTCGACGGCCCGGCGGCCGGCGTGCGGATCGACGGCCCGTTCCCCAACCCCGCGCCCGCCGCGGTGACGCTCCGCTTCGAGCTGCCGCAGCGGGGAACGATCCGGATCGGGCTGTACGATCCCTCGGGGCGACGGGTCGCGGTCCTCCGGAACGAGACCGTCGAGGCGGGGATCCACTCCTGGTCGTTCGAACCGTCTCGGGAGGAGGGGGGATCGCTCTCGTCGGGCCTCTACTTCCTCCGGATCGAGACCGCGGAGCGATCGGAAGTCCGCAAGCTGATCATCCGCCGGTAGGCGGCGGCGTCGCCCGCCGTCGCCTGCCGCGGTAGAGGGCGGTGAACAGGCCGCTCACCTCCGCGCGCATCAAGATCCCGGAAAACGAACCGCGTGGGCCGGTCGCCAGCGCCCGGCCCACACCCACTCGCGGCAGCCGGAACGGGTCGGCGGCGAACCCGGTGATCCCGAGATCGCTGGTCACCGCGCTCCGGTATCCCGCTTGCTCCGCGAGCCGGACCGTCTCCGCCGTGTAGCCGCCCCCGGGATAGCAGAAATCGAGCACCGGGCGCCCGATCGCCTCCTCGAGGCGGCGGCGCGACTCGACCAGCTCCCGCTCCTGGCGACCGGAATCCTCCGCGGGCAGGTATGGATGGGTCACCGTGTGGGAGCCGATCGAGAACCCGGAGGCGACGAGGCTGCGAAGGTCCATCTCGTTCATCACCGCCGGCGTCTCCGCGCGCGCCTCCTCGACGGCCACCGACGCGGAGCGCGCGATCCGCTCCATGCCGAGCGCGATCTCCACCATCGGACGCTTCCGCAGGCGATCGATCAGCTCGCGGCAGACCACGCGGCGGTCCTCGTCGCTGGCGACCGGCAGCTCGAGCCGGGTGCCGAAGAGGTCGAGAGAGAGCTGGCTTCGGGCCGTCTTCCGGATCAACCGGTCGAGGGTCTCCGGCCAGAACGGCATCCGCTCGGTGAGGCAATCGGTCGTGACGTAGAACGTCGCCGGAAGGTGGTGGCGCAACAGGATCGGGCTCGCCTCGGTCAGGTTGTCGCGGTAGCCGTCGTCGAAGGTGAGCACCACGAGATCCTCGGGAGGGGTCCGCGCAGTACGCTTCCACCAGAGCAGCTCCTCGAGAGAGACGACGTGGAGCCGCTCGGCGATCCAATCGACCTGCCGCTTGAACAGGCTCGTGCGGATCCCCATTTCGTAGTAGGCGGGCGGTTCAGCGTCGGGGATCACCCGGTGGTACCGGAGCACGATCCCCCAGCGTCCCTTCTTGCGGCGCCGGCGCGCGTGCCAGTGCGGAATCCCGAGGAGCCCCGCTCCCAGGGC
>WJJW01000472.1 GCA_014729455.1 Candidatus Eiseniibacteriota bacterium | reverse complement strand
TCCGACTGCGGCTCGGGATCCAGGGAGCTCTCGCAACCGGCGACCAGGATCGCGAGAGAGAGCAGGATCGAAGCGGCGCGCACGAGAGCCCTCCTCAGCGGATCACGCGGACCCAGGACTTGAACGGATCGGTCCCGCACGCCTCGAGCATCTCGAACACCGCGGTCTCCACCGTGGTCGGCTTCGCCCCTTCCAGGGCGAGGCGCGAGAGGGCCACCTCTCGATTGCGCGGCGACCGCGAGGAGACGGCGTCGGAGGCGATCTCGACGTGGAAGCCCCGTTCCAGCAAGTGGAGCGCCGTCTGGTGCACGCAGACGTGCGCCTCGATCCCGCAGAGGACCACCTGGCGCCGGCCGGTCGCTTCCAGCGCCTCCAGGAACGGATCGTGGAGCATGCAGGAGAAGGTCATCTTCTCCAGGGGGTCGAAGCGATGCGCCTCGCCCGTGTTCGGATCGGGCGCGGCGAGCGCTTCCTGGATCGCGGGGGCGGTCTCGCCCAGGCCCTTTCGGTACTGCTCGGTCACGAGGACCGGCGCACCGATGATCCGGAATCCCTGAATCAGGCGGACGATCTGCCCCACGGTCCGCTCCGCTTCGTCGATCGACGGGAGCAGACGCTCCTGCACGTCGATCACGACGAGGACGGCCCGTTCTCGGTGAAGCACGCGCACCTCCTCCCCTCCGCACCGCACCGGTCGCCCCTGCTGGCGGCCGGGGCGCGGTCCGGTTATTCTAGCGGCTCCGGGCCGCCGGCGGGAGGGGTCGTGCCGCCGAAATCGGGAGGAGCTCGATGGGCGCGAGACGCTCGGAACCACCACGCGGGGCGCGCGGCGTCTGGGCGGCGACCGTGACGGCCGTCGTCTTCCTCTGCTGCGCGAGCGACGAGGGACCGGTCCGGCCGCTCGATCCCCGGCCGATCGAGTTCACGCTCGTCGACGTCAATCCCTTCTCGTCGAGTCACGGCGATTCGATCGCCATGGCGGCTCTGCGGGGACAGGCGGTCGTCCTGTACGCGGGCTCGGCCGGGTGAAGCTTCTGTGCGATGCAGTTCGCATCGCTCGCCGATCTGCGGGACCGCTGGCGCGGCGAGGGGATCGCGGCCGCCGCGCTCGGCCTGAACCAGATCGGCCAGGAGGCGGGAGTCGCGGACTACTGCGCGGGCCTTCCCGTTCCGCTCCTGCAGGATGTCCCGGAGAGCCGGGTGATGCAGCGGTACGGGATCGTCAAGGACGACCTGCTCCTTCTCGATCCGGAGGGAGTGTTGCGCAAGCGGGTGCCGACTTCGCAGCTCGGTTTCCACCTCCTGCGGGAGGCCGCCGGCGACTCGCTCGTCGCCTGGCTCCGCGCCCTATCGTGACGGGGGCGCGGGGAAGCGCGACCAGTAGCGCTCCATGATCCGCACGAAGATCTCCGCGCCGATCGGCATCGCCGCCTCGTCGAAGTCGAAGTGCGGACTGTGGTGCGGATGGACGAGTCCGCGTTCCTCGTTCCCCGCGCCGAGGAAGAAGAACGCTCCCGGCACTTCGCGCAGGAAGTAGCTCATGTCCTCGCCCCCCATCAGGACGAGGTCGCGCACGACGTTCTCCGGACCGACGACCTCGGCGGCGACGTCGGCGACGAAGTCGGCCATCTCCGGGTCGTTGACGAGCGCCGGATAGTGGTCCTGGAAGTGGAAGTCGCACTGCGCCCCGAAGGACGCGCAGATCCCCTCGGAGACCTCGCGGAGGCGGGCGATCAGCATGTCCCGGACCTGCGGATCGAAGGTCCGCAGGGTTCCCCGCAGGTCGGCCGTCTCCGCGATGATGTTGAAGTTGTCGCCGGCGTGCAGCATCCCGACCGAGACGACGGCCGTCTTCATCGGATCGACGTTCCGGGAGACCAGCGTCTGCAACGCGACGACGACGTGGGCTGCGATCGTCAGTGCGTCGATCGTCTGGTGGGGAAGCGCGCCGTGCCCTCCGCGGCCCCGGACGACGATGTGGAACTCGTCGGCGGCGGCCATCATCGGTCCGGTGGTGACGGCGACCTTGCCCACCGGCAGGGGGGTCCAGAGGTGCAGGCCGAACGCGGCCTCGACCTGCGGGTCGCGGAGCACCCCTTCCCGGATCATCGGCAGCGCGCCGCCCGGTCCCTCTTCGGCCGGCTGGAAGACGAACCGGACCGCTCCGCCGATCTTCGCGCGCTCGTCCGCGGCCGCCCGCGCCGCATGCAGGAGGATCGAGGTATGCCCATCGTGCCCGCAGGCGTGCATCACCCCGGGGTTCTTCGAGGCGTACGGCGCATCGGTCAGTTCCTGGATCGGAAGGGCGTCCATGTCGGCCCGGAAGAGGATCGCCCGCTGGGCACCCGACTCGGGGCGCAGCACGACCGACACGCCGGTCTTCGCGATCCGATCCTCCACGGGATCGAAGAGGCGGCCCAGTTCCTCGGCGACCCGGCCGGCGGTCCGTTCCTCCTGGAACCCGCGCTCCGGGTTCTCGTGCAGCTCGCGGCGGAAATCCACCATCGAATCGGCCAGCCCGCGGACCGCGGACCGGATCCGATCGTCGGACGAGAGGGGCATCGCTCCTCCTCGGTCTATGTCTCGATCTCTAGCCGTTCTCGAGGTCGCGGATCGGCCGCCTGCCGGCGTACCCCCCGTCGATCTCGTGCCAGTATTCGATCTGTTCCTCGCCGAGCCTCCAGCACAGGAAGACCAGGCGGCGGCCTTTGCGGTGGTAGAAGTCGACGAGCCCGTGGTTCAGGTCCTTGACGAGGCAGCCGACCTCCTGCAGCTCCCCGAGCCGCTCGTTGTACTCCACCGCGAGCTTCTCGATCTTTCCCTGCAATCTGATGAACTCCCGGTGCTCGGGGCTCTCGAGGGACGGGGCGCCGATCAGCATGAGGACCGAGAGACGGTCCTGCATCGGGACCAGCTCGCCCACGACGTCCCGGATCCGCAGGAGCGCGTCCCGAATCGCCGGGATCTGATGGTTCGCCTCCTCGAGCGTGAACACGCGCATCGACATAGCCGGCAGTCTACCAAATCGCCGCCGGATCCGCGCGGACCGCTCCCTACGCCGCGACGCGCGTCAGTGCAGCCGGACCATGCGGCAAGTCCTCTCGAAGGGCCCCGCATGGAGACGATAGAAGTAGATTCCCGCGCGAGCGGATCGTCCGGCATCGTCCCGTCCGTCCCAGCCGACCCGGTGGCGGCCCGCCTCCCGGTGGGGATCGTCCACGAGCGTCCTCACGAGGCGGCCGCCGACGTCGAAGATCTCGAGGCGGACCGGTCCCGCCTGCGGAAGGGAGTACCGGATCGCCGTGGCGGGCCGGAACGGGTTCGGCCGGTTCTGTTCCAGCGCGTACCGCAACGGGATCTCCTCCTCGGCGGTGCCGGTCTGCGGGCAGCAGACGATCCGGATCTCGACGTCGTCGATCGCCGCTTCGGCGCAGGTCGTCGGCTCCCCACCGTCCTCCATCCGGAACCGGATCCGCATCCGGTCCGTCAGGTCGAAGCCGTCCTCTCCGCAGGCGAGGTAGAGCCTCCGGAGGCGCCAATCGTTCAGGCCGAGGCCGTGTTCGCGACCCAGCTCCCTCCAGGATGCGCCGTCGTCGTTGCTGAGGTCACAGCGCAGACTGTCGTCCGCGGGCGCGAAGTCGAACAGGAACGACCAGAAGCGGAGAGAGACGACACACCGGTGTTCCTGGCCGGGCGGGCTCCAGTCGAGCCGCGGGGAGTGGAACGACGTCGCGCCCCCGTCGACGTCGTGGGCGGTCCAGTGCCCGCCGCGGCCGTCGGTGACGAAGCAGCGGGTCCCCTCGAGCGTGTGATCGTCCTCGGGCTGGGCGATTCCCTCCGTCTCGTGCGCCTTTCCGACGGGATCGACGCGCTCCCAGATCCCTTCGATCGCCGTGTCGCCGGGCCCTCCGACGGTCCAGCCCCGGTCGGCTTCGAGGTCGTCCCGGAACACGACCTCGTAGGGACCGGTCATGAAGCGGTGCACGCCGCGGTACGGAGCGAGCGGTGGCGCTGTCGCCGACTCGCCGGTGAACGTCGCCGCCCGGACATAGTAGCGGACGATCCGCCCGCAGGAGACGGGAGGGATCTCTCCGGCGTACTCGTCCGGGTTCCCGGTCGGCTGCATCGGGATGTCGTTCCAGTGCGGGTCTTCGTCGATCGGATCCAGCGCGTAGAGGATCCGCACCTGCTCGGGATCGATCGCGCCGCCGCCCACCGCCCGTGCGGTGGCGAGGATCTCCGTTCCCCCCGAGGCGTCGGTCTGGTCGTCGATCGGATCGGAGATGACCTCCACGAACCGTTCGAGCGGTGGGCAGGGCAGGTTGTGGAGCGCGAAGGCGTCGCAGATCTCGTCCCAGTCCGGGGTCCCGTTGGTGAGGTCCCCGTCGTCGTCGTTCGCCGACAAGAGCTGCGTCAAGAACTCGGGCATCGTGTACGGCCGGGAGCGCAAGGCGGCGATGTAGAGCGGATCGAAGACGGACGCCGTCTCCTCCCCGTACTTGAGCGCGAGGTTCTTGCGCGTCTTCCACATCGCGCCGGTCAGGATCTCGGAGAGGCAGAAGACGTCGCCGTTGCATTCGTCGCCGGGGTACTGGCGCAGGTTCTCGCCGTCCCGGAGCGCGCTCCCGTCCTCGAAGAAGCCCTCTCCGATGAACCGGTTCGGCTGGATGCAGAGCGCGTCGATGTCGGAAAACGCCTCGTCCATTCCGGAAGCGACCGGTGGTTGGCCGGGGGAGTAGTACGCCCTCGTGATCCCGTGGCCGTAGGCGTGGTAGACGGCGTCGGAGACCCGCGCGGCGTTGTTGCAGCCGAACCCGGCCCGGCCGAGACTCAGCGATCCGTCCTGCCACATCGCCCCGCAGGAATACGGCGCGTTCACGAGGACGGAGACGGGATAGTCCAGCGCCGTGAAGTCTGGGTCGGTCTCCGTGATCCAGTCGTGGATCACGTTGACGTGGTAGTAGGCGTTCCGCTCCGCGAGATGCGAGTTTGCGTCGTCGTAGAAGAACTCGATCGGATCGCCCGGGGCGCCGATGTTCGTGATCGTCGCATCGGCGGCGTCGTACCGTTCGACCTCGCAGAACCGTCCCGAGAGCCGGGAGAGGACCTCGTAGGCGTCGTCTTCCGGCACCTCGATCACGAAGTCTCCGGCCTCGTCGCTGTACCCCTCGTGCTCGCCCGCCGCCACGAGGCGCGCGTCGTCGAGCGGCCGATCCTGGATCTCCCCGTAGTTCTCCTCGACGGAAGCCCGGACGCTCCCGTGGAGCTCGAACGACCGGGACCGGGGATCCGCCCCCGCGTCGATCGGCACGACCGCCGCCAGGCAGAGGAGCAGCGGGATCCAACGAGGCCATCGTCTCATGTCGCCTCCCCCCTCGGGCGGCCCTCGAATCGATTGCCATCGAGGATACCAGAGCCGATCGAAGCGATCCAGGAAGGGGGAGGGTTCCGCGGTTGACGAAGGACGAGGCGGATCCTATACTCCGTATGCATACTCGGTATCTAAGGCGGACCGCCCGGTGGGGCGACCGTCTTCGAGGAGGGTTCATGTCGGTTCGGCACAGCCTGCTCGCCATCCTGGCGGAACGGCCGGCGCACGGCTACGGCCTGAAGTCCCGCTTCGAACGAGACACCGCGGGCATCTGGCCGCTGAACGTCGGGCAGGTCTACACGACGCTGGCCCGACTGGAGCGGGACGGCCTGGTCGTTCCGCGCGACGACGGCGGAGGGGCGCGGCAGGAATGGAGGATCACGAAGCCGGGCCGCGCCGCTCTCGCGGCGTGGTACGACGCGCCGGTCGCCGGAGATCCTCCGGAGCGGGACGAGCTGGCGATCAAGATCCTCCTGGCCGTCGCCACCCGCTCGGCCGACGCGGGTCGGATCCTGCAGAACCAGAGGACCGCGACCATGCGGAGGCTGCAGGAGTACACGCGGCACCGGCGGGAGGCCGATCCGGAGCGGGAGCTGCCCTGGATCCTCCTCCTGGATGCCTTCACCCTCAAAGCGGAGGCGGAGATCAAGTGGCTGGACCGTTGCGAGGCGCGGCTGGGGCGTCGGAGCGGATGAGCGAAGTAGACGGGCAGGCGATCGAGCCGCAACCGCCGATCCTCTCCTTCGAGGACGCCGGGCGCGTGCACGGGACCGGACCGAAAGCGGTGCGGGCGCTCGGGCCGGTGCGGATCGACGTCCGGGCCGGGGAGTTCGTCGCGGTGATGGGCCCGTCCGGATCCGGCAAGAGCACCCTGCTGTCGCTGGCCGGCGCGCTCGATCAGCCGACCGATGGAACGGTCCGGGTGCAAGGGTGGGACCTCTCCACGCTGTCCGCCGGCGCGCGCGCGGCCCTCCGGCGCCGCACGATCGGCTTCGTCTTCCAGGACCTCAACCTCCTGCCCGGTCTGACCGCGCTCGAGAACGTCGCGCTCCCGCTCGAGCTGGACGGGTGTCCGCTTCGAGAGGCGAGGGAGGAGGCGCTCGGTTCCCTGGAGCGGGTCCAGATGGACCGGCTGGCGCACCGCTTCCCCGACGACCTCTCCGGCGGCGAGCAGCAGCGCGTCGCCGTCGCGCGCGCGTTCGTCGGTCCGCGGGCCTTGATGCTGGCCGACGAGCCGACCGGCGCGCTCGACTCCGTCACCGGAGAGATGGTGATGCGGCTTCTTCGAAAGCAGTGCGACGCCGGGCGCACCGTCGTGCTGGTCACCCACGACGCGTCGCACGCTTCGTGGGCGGACCGGGTCCTGTTTCTCAAGGACGGGCTCGTGGTGGACGAGACGCGCACTCCTTCGGCGTCTTCGACCGCGACGCCGCTTCCGGACGCATGAGAGCGCTCCGGGCGTTGCGGGCCCTCCTCCGCCTCGAGCTGCGGGAGATCCGCCGGCATCGCGGCCGATCGATCCTGATCCTCCTCCTGGTCGCCGTGCCGGTCGCCGCGGTCGTGGGGGGAGCGACCCTCGCGCGGATCACCGAGCGGACCCCGGAGGAACGGGCGACGCGGTCGATGGGGCGGGCGGCGCTGCGGATCGACGTCCCGGGCGACGAGGAAGCGAGGCGGCGTCTCCGGCGTCTCCTTCCCGACACGCTGGCCCTCGCGGAGGTCTTCGTCGGCGCCGAGACGGCGAGCGTTCCCGGCCAGCGGCTGCGCGCGAAGGGGGTCGCCGCCGACGCCGAGACGATCGAGCCGCCCGGCTTGGCGAGCGGGATGCTCCGATTCCTCCGCGGGCGGGCGCCGCGGAACTCCGGCGAGGTGGCGCTCTCTCCGGTCCTGCTCGAAGGCCTCGGCCGCGCCCCCGGCGAGGAGGTGACGCTGTCGTTCGGCCGCGCGCGAACGATCTCCGGCGTCGTCGTCGATCCCGAGGATCTCGACGCCTCGATCGTGCTCCGCACGCCGGCGGCGGTCGAGCAGCCGGCCACCCGGCTGTGGCTCGCCGCAATGCCTGAATCGGAGGCCGCGACGCTCGCCGCATCGATTCGCGAGGCCGGCTTCGGGGCCGTCACGCGCGCCGCGTCGGCCCGGGGGGAGGACGGGCTCGCCTCGATCGTCTTCCTTCTCGGGAGCATCGGCTTTCTCGAGGCGATGCTCGTGATCGCCTCCGCTTTCATGGTCGGGCTGCGCCGGCGGCAGTTCGAGATCGGGCTCGTCGGATCGTCGGGAGGCTCCCGCCTCGAGATCCAGGGAGCGCTCGTCGCGTCCGCGGCATGGCTCGCCTCGCTCGGAGGGATCCTCGGCGTGGGAACGGGGATCGGCGTCGCGGCGGCGTTGCACCCCTTCCTGGATCAGTGGAACCAGCGCTGGAACGGACCGTTCGAGGCCGTTCCCGCACATCTCGCGGGAGCGTTCCTGCTCGGGCTGGTCACCGCGGTCGTCGCCGCCGTGCTTCCGGCTCGGAACGTGGCGCGGGTCCCCGTCCGGGAGGCGCTCGCCGGGCGGAGGCCGATCACGACCCCTTCCCGAAACTGGGGGACCGCCGGTCTCGCATTGGTCGGCATCGGGCTGGGGATCCTTTTCTTCTTTCCGCGGGACGACATGGTGACCCAGGCGTTCGGGGCGATCGGCGCGCCGGCCTTCGGAATCCTCGGCTTCGGGGCCTGCAGCCCCTGGATCCTCGATCGGCTGGGGCGGCGGGCATCGCG
>WJJW01000471.1 GCA_014729455.1 Candidatus Eiseniibacteriota bacterium | reverse complement strand
GCCCGCGTTCGCGAGGACGGCGATCCGCGTTGCACCGCATCCGTTCGTCCCGGGAGGAACGATCCGGATCACGGGAGAGCCGGCGGGGCCGGGGGCCCTGCGAATCTATGACTCCGCCGGACGCCTGCTGCGGTCCCTGCCGGTCGAGGAGCCGGGGGGCGCGGTGGTCTGGGACGGCCGTGACGGACGGGGCCGGCCGGTCCGCCCCGGCACCGTCTTCCTGCGGCTCGAAGCAGGCGAACGGACTGCCGGCCGCAAGCTCGTGCTCCTCGGGCGCTGACGCGACCGAACGGCTGTGATGCGTTCGGATCGACGGCGGCTCGCGATCACTCGTCCGCCGACAGCCCCTCCGGCACGTCGTTCTTGATCGGCGGGATGCTCTGCAGATAGGCGAAGATCGCGCGAAGGTCCTCGTCGGTCATCTTGCCGTATGATTTCCACGGCATCGGGGGCATGATCGGCCTTCCCCGGCCCATGTGCGCTCCGGTCCGTATCGCCTCGATGAACATCTCCTCGGTCCAGATCCCGAACCCGGTCTCTTCGTCCGGAGTCAGGTTCGTCGCGTAGCTGATCCCCCAAGGTCCGGCGAAGGCGGTCTTCGTCGCCGCGCCGTGCCAGATCCACGGACCGTCGGAGGCCGCCGGCGCCTCGAGGACGAGGTCCTCCGGGTGCCCCGAGAGCATCCGGGTGGTGTCCGGCTCCAGCCCGTGCGGACCCATCTTCGCCGGCGTGTGGCAATCGTTGCAGGCAGAGACGGTCACGAGGTACCGGCCCCGCTCCACCGGATCCGGCGGTGGAACCGCCGCCTCCTCGGTCTGCGTCCCCGGACATCCGGCCAGCCAGATGCCGGCCGACGCCAGTGCTACGAGTGCGAGCTTCTTCGACGATCGGCTTCGGAGGCCGTCGCCTTCACGATTCGAGTACGGCATCGTCTCTTGTTCTCCTCCTGTGGGTCTGCCAAGTCGGACCGGTTCGCGCTCCCGTCTCGAGCAGGATCGATCCGGAACCATAGAGACTAAGCGAACCGCCATCCGACGCGTCAACGAGAATCCGTACCCGCCTCCGTGCGGACTCCTCTCGATCTCCGGGAGCCGGTGCGACGTCCGCCCCGTCTTCCGCTTGCCTGGCGGTCGACGGGTCTCCTAGCCTCGGACGGGGGATCGCTCCGTCATCCGTTCGTGAACCGGGACAGGGAGGTCATGGTGAAGCTTCTGACGGGTCTGTTCACGTGGATCGGTCTGGCCGTTCTGCTCCACTTCATCTGGAACCTGGATTGGGGCCTATCGGTCGCCAGCACTCTGCCGTTGTCTCTGTACACGATGGCGGAGCAGAACCTCCGGCCGATGAGGATCCGGCGCGCTGCGATCCTGACGCCGATCGGCGTCATGCTCCTGCTGGTGATCGTCTTCCCGTTCGTAGTGCGCGCCCGCCTCGACCTCCAGCCGAACGAAGCGGCCGACGAGGCGTACTGGTTCTTCATGTGGGGGCTCGGATGGGCCGGCTTCAGCTGGGGCCGCCTCGTCCAGCACCGCTACGGGTCGCCGCTGCCCAATCCAGGGCGGGGATCCGCCTCGATCGGACGCGGGTAGATGGCGAAGGAGACGTGCGTCACCAAGCAGCCGCGCGATCTCGGCCTGTTCGAGCGCTATCTCACCGTCTGGGTTCTTCTCTGCATCGCCGCCGGGGTCGTTCTCGGGAAGCTCGCCCCGGGCGTCGCCCGCTCGCTCGACGCGATGGCGATCTCCTCGGGTGGGGCCCCGGTGATCTCGATCCCGATCGCGATCTGTCTGTTCTTCATGATCTTTCCGATCATGGTGAAGATCGACTTCGCCACGGTGGTCCGCGCCGGCCGGAACCTCCGGCCCGTCGCCCTCACCCTGTTCGTCAACTGGGCGGTCAAGCCGTTCACGATGTACGCGATCTGCCTGTTCTTCCTGGGCGTGCTGTTCCGCGCATTCATCGGCGCGGAGGCGGTGGACCACGTCAAGCTGCCGCTCGGACTCGACCTGCCGGTCGGCGCCTCGTACGGGGCCGGGACCGTCGTGCTCGAGCAAGGCGCGAAGCTGCTCGAGGTCCCGCTGTGGCGCAGCTACCTGGCGGGATGCATCCTGCTGGGGATCGCCCCCTGCACGGCGATGGTGCTGGTCTGGGGCTTCCTCGCCCGCGGGAACGACGGCCACACGCTCGTGATGGTCGCGATCAACTCGCTGACCATGCTGTTCCTCTACGGTCTCCTGGGCGGTTTCCTGCTCGGGGTCGGCCGCCTGCCGGTCCCCTGGCGGGCGCTGTTCCTCTCGATCTCGATCTACGTGGCGGTGCCCCTGGTCGCCGGGTACCTCACCCGCCGGTGGATCGTGGCGGCGCGCGGGGAGGAGTGGTTCCGCGAACGGTTCCTGCACCGGCTCACCCCGGTGACGATCGGCGCCCTGCTCGTCACGCTGGTCCTGCTCTTCTCGTTCAAGGGAGAGGTCATCCTCGGCAATCCGCTGACGATCCTCTGGATCGCGATCCCGCTGTTCGTCCAGACGATGCTGATCTTCTGGCTGACCTACGGCCTGGCGCGCCGGCTGGGCTTGTCGTACGGCGATGCGGCTCCGTCGGCGATGATCGGGGCGTCGAACCACTTCGAGGTGGCGATCGCGACGGCGGTGATGCTCTTCGGGCTCTCCTCCGGGGCCGCCCTCGCCACGGTCGTCGGGGTCCTGATCGAGGTGCCGGTGATGCTCCTGCTGGTACGGATCTGTCTCCGGACGCGTCGCTGGTTCCCGGCCCGCGCGGACACGGACGTTCCGGGCGCCTGAGATCCGGTCCACTCCGCCGTTCCCTCGCTTGACATTATTTGGCGATTTGGTAGAATAGCCAAATACAGGAGGCTCTTCATGAATCCGAAGGATCGATCGAGGTACGAAGCCCGAGCGGCGGTCCTCAAGTCGATGGCCCATCCGACCCGTCTGTACATCGTCGAAGCGCTCTCCGGCGGGGAGCGCAACGTCCGGGAGCTGACCGATCGGATCGGGGCGGATATCTCGACGGTCTCGAAGCATCTGTCCGTGCTGCGGAATGCGGGCATCATCCGAGACGAGAAGCGAGGTGCGCAGGTCTTCTACTCGCTTGTCGTTCCGTGCGTGCTCAACTTCTTCTCCTGCGTCGAGACGGTCCTCGACGAGAGGGCGAGGGAGCAGGCCGGTTGGGTCCGCTAGCCTTCGCCGCGAACCGCCGGTTTGACGGAGGCGCACCCCGGCGCCCGGGATTCGGCCGGTGATCGCGAGGCGCGAATGGAAGCCGCTGGCGGCGATCGGCCTCCTCTTCCTCGTGTTCTACTGGCTTCCCGTCGGCGCGCCACGCTTCGATCGCTCCCTTCTGGAAGCTCTCGCCCTCGCCCGCGAGTACGCGCGCCAGCACGTCCTGCTGTGCCTCGTTCCGGCCTTCTTCATCGCGGGCGCGATCGCCGTCTTTCTCAGCCAGGAGGCCGTTCTCCGCACTCTCGGTCCGAGGGCGAACAAGCTCCTCGCCTACGGAGTCGCTTCCGTCTCCGGCTCGATTCTGGCCGTCTGCTCCTGCACCGTGCTTCCTCTGTTCGCCGGCATCCACCGTCGCGGAGCGGGGCTCGGTCCGGCCACGACGTTCCTGTACGCCGGTCCCGCGATCAACATCCTGGCGATCATCCTCACCGCACGGATCCTCGGCGTCGAGCTGGGCGTCGCCAGAGCGATCGGGGCGATCGGATTCAGCGTGGTCATCGGCCTGATCATGCAGGCGGTCTTCCCCGCGGATCCGGATGGGAGCGAAGAATCCGGATTCCCCTCCGCGGATCCGGATGGATCGCGGCCCCTGTACCAGGACGCCCTGACCATTGCGGCGATGGTCGGGGTCCTGGTCTTCGCCAACTGGGGCTCCCCGGCCGGAGAGCCGGGCCTCTGGGGCGCGGTGGCGTCGGCGCGGTGGGTCCTGACGGCGGTGTTCGCTCTCGGGCTGGGAGCGGCGCTGGTCGCCTGGCGAGGTCTGCGCATCGGGCGAGCGATCCTCGCCGCGGCGTGCGTCGCCTCGCTCGCTCTCCTGTTCCCGGAGACGCCCGCGGTCGCGTTCGCCGCCGGGATCCTCGCCCTCGCCGGTCTGGTCGCCACCGGCACGGGGGAACTGCAGGAGTGGCTCTCCAGCACCTGGGACCTCGCCAAGCAGATCCTGCCGCTCTTGCTCCTGGGGGTCCTGGTCGCCGGCGCGCTCTTCGGACGTCCGGGCCACGAGGGACTGGTCCCCTCCGCATGGGTGCAGCAAGCGGTCGGCGGAAACTCGATCCGGGCCAACCTGTTCGCGTCGGTCGCGGGAGCGTTCATGTACTTCGCGACCCTGACCGAGGTCCCGATCCTGCAGGGGCTGATCTCGAGCGGCATGGGCAAGGGGCCCGCTCTCGCTCTCCTGCTGGCCGGCCCCGCTCTGAGTCTGCCCAACATGCTCGTCATTCGCAGCGTCATCGGAACGAAGAAGACGCTCGTGTTCGTCGCTCTCGTCATCGTCGCCGCAGCGACGAGCGGGATGATCTATGGAACCCTCCTCTGATAGGAGAAAGACAGATGAAGACGATCCAGATCCTCGGCACCGGCTGTCCGAAGTGCAAGAAGCTCGCCGAAAACGCTGAAGAGGCCGTCCGGGCTCTCGGAGCCGATCACCGCGTCGTCAAGGTGACCGACCTGAACGAGATCGCGCGAATGGGCGTGATGATCACACCGGGTCTCGCGGTGGACGGAGAAGTGAAGTCGGTCGGCAAGGTGCTATCGATCGAGGAAATCCAGGGCCTTCTCTGAGGCCACGACGCGAACGGAGGTCTTCATGACACGGAAGCTGGTCCTGATCGTCGCCGCCGCGGGAATCCTCGTTGCCGCCTTCGTCATGAAGCAGCGGGACCGGAACGAGGGAAGCGAGGAGCCGACACGGATCGAGGCGTCCAGCCGATCTCGGGAACCGCTCCCCCGTCTCGTAGATCTCGGGGCGGACCAGTGCGTTCCCTGCAAGAAGATGGCACCGATTCTCCGAGAACTGGCCGAGGAGTATCGAGGCCGGCTCATCGTCGAGTTCATCGATGTCTGGAAGAACCCCGAAGCGGCCGAGCCGTATGGGATCCGGGTGATCCCGACCCAGATCTTCTACGACGCCTCGGGGGTGGAACGGTTTCGCCACGAGGGGTTCCTCGCGAAGGAGGCGATCCTCGCGAAGTGGCGGGATCTCGGTGTTCCGCTCGGCCCTCCCCCTTCCACGGGAGCGATGTGACGGCATGGAAACCCTGTTCAGCGAGCTGAGCGCCATGCTCCGCGGCTCCGCACCGGTCGCCCTCGCCGCCGCATTCGTCTGGGGAGTGCTGAGCATCATCCTCAGCCCCTGCCATCTGGCCAGCATTCCGCTGGTCGTCGCGGTGGTCGGTGAGCAGGGATCCAGAACGGTCCGGCGCGCGTTCGGCATCTCCGCCCTCTTCGCCCTGGCGGTCCTGTTGACGATCGCCCTCGTCGGAATCGTCACCGCGTCTCTCGGTCGCATGCTGGGCGACGTGGGCAGCACGATCAACTATGCGCTCGCAGTGATTTTCGTCTTGCTCGGCCTGCACTTCCTCGGAGTCTTCCCGTTGCCCTGGTCCGGGCCCGGCTTGGGGGGCGGACGGCGCAAGGGCCTGCTGGGAGCGTTCCTGCTCGGCCTCCTCTTCGGAATCGGGGTCGGGCCGTGCACCTTCGCCTACCTGGCGCCCATGATCGGCGTGACGTGGAAGGCGGCCGCGACGAGCTGGGCGCTCGGCGTTCTCCTCCTCGTCTCCTACGGACTCGGTCACTGCTCGGTGATTCTGGCGGCGGGGACGTCCGCTGCGCGCGTGCAGCGCTACCTCCGCTGGACGGAGGGGACCCGGGGGGCCCGGATCCTGCGGCAGGCCTGTGGGGGCT
>WJJW01000470.1 GCA_014729455.1 Candidatus Eiseniibacteriota bacterium | reverse complement strand
CTCCTTCTCTCGAGAAGTCCGAGGATCTGCACGCGACGCCGTTCGATCTCCTCGCGCTCGAAGGCGGGGCGGAGGGCGACGTCGGCCAGGATGTCGAGGAACGGACCGGTGTTCTTCGAGAGGCCGGAGACCTCGACCGAGCTGTAGTCGTAGTCGCATCCGCTTCCCAGGGCGCCGCCGAGCCCCTCCACCTCATCGGCCAACCGCTTGGCCGGCCGCTTCCGCGTGCCGAGCGGCAGCATCTGGGAACAGAAGAAAGCCGCACCCGGCAGCGTCTCCGGTTCGACCGCCGTCCCGGCCGGGACGATCAGCGTCGCCGTGAAGGTCGGCAGGTGCCGCCGCGGAAGCACGAGGAGGAGGAGGCCGTTCTCGAGTCGGTGGCGGATCGGATCCCCGGTCTTCGGTTCGCGTCCCGGCCGGCTCATCGGGATCCCTTCTCCGGCAGGAGAAAACCGGTCGTGCGCCTTCTCGCGGTGAGGTGCTTCGATGCCGCCGCGATCACATCGTCGGCCGTGACCGCCAGGCAGCGATCGTAGAATCGAAACCACTCCTCCCAGCTCGTCCGGCACTCCTCCGAACCGAGGGTCTGGCCCAGCTCGTAATTCTGCTCCATCCCGAACACGAGATCGGCCTCCATCTGGTTCTTCGCCTTGCTCATCTCCTCCTCGGTCGGCGGAACACGGTCCAGGGATTCGATCGTCTCGCAGATCGCCTCCCGCAGCCGTTCGATCTCGACGCCGGGCTGCGCCGTCGCGCGGAGAACCATCGTCGAGGGGTCCTTCCGGAGATGGAACCCGCCGGCGAGCGCGGCCGCAAGGGGTTCATCGTGGACCACCCTCCGGTAGAGACGGCTGCTCCTGCCGCGGAACAGCAAAGACTCCGCGACGTTCAGCGCCGGCGCGGCCGGGTCGGTCCCCGAAACGATCCGGTACGCGATCACCAGGCCCGGAAGCTGGACCTCCTTGTGGACCGAGACCGTCCGTTCCCCCGTCTGATCCGGCTCCTCGATCCGCACGGGCGGGACCGGCGGCCCCGCCGGGATCGGGCCGAAGTAGCGATCGGCCAGGGTGACGACCTCCCGGTGCTCCACGTCCCCCGCCACGACGAGGACGGCGTTGTTCGGACGGTAATGCAGCCGGTAGTGCGCGACGATCTCCTCGAGCGTGACCGTCTCCAGATCGGTCATCCATCCGATGACCGGCCAGTGGTAGGGATGGACGAGGAACGCCGCCGCCTCGACCTCCTCGCTGATCCGGCCGAAGGGGGGATCCTCGGACGTCTCCCGCCGTTCCTCCCGGATCACCGCCATTTCCGCCCGGAACTCGTCCGGATCGAAGAGAAGCCCCTGCATCCGATCCGACTCCAGGTCGAAGGCGATCTCGAGACGGTCCCGCGCCATGTTCTCGAAGTACGCGGTGAAGTCGTGGCCGGTGAAGGCGTTGTTGACCATCCCGTTTTCCTGGATCGCGCGATCGAACGCCCCCTTCGGGTAACGCTCGGTCCCCTTGAACATCAGGTGCTCGACGATGTGGGACGCACCCGTGATTCCGGGTCGTTCGTTGCGGGATCCGACCCGGTACCAGACCTGCAGGCTCGCCGTCGGGCTGATCGGATTGCGCACCGTCAGCACTTTCAGGCCGTTGTCCAGAATCGTCTCGTGGATCCGCTCCCGCATGGTCCTCTCCCCCACCTCTCCGCGCGGCCGACACCGGAGCCCGATCCGCTCCGTTCCCGCGATCGGACCAGACTACCACGCCCGTCTCGTCGGGGCCGCCCCTCTTGCTCCCGGCGGATCGACCCTCTAGCTTCTGCGGGACGGAAAGGAGACGCTCGCGATGTCCGGTCCGGTTCGTTCGAGCCGCCGCGCACCGGTGATCCTCGTCTCGGGCGGTTCCGTGGCGACGCCGGAGGAGCAGGCGCTCGCCGTGGAGACCGGGCGGAGGATCGCCGACGCCGGGGCCGTCCTGATCACCGGCGGTGGGGCCGGCGTGATGGAGGCGGCCTCCAGGGGCGCACGGGAAGCGGGCGGGATCGTGCTCGCGGTGCTTCCGGGCAGCGACGCGGCCGAGTCTCCGCCGAACGCGTACGTCCAGCACGCCGTCTTCACCGGCATGCGGGACGCGCGCAACTCGATCCTCGTGAGGACGGCCGATGCGGTGATCTCGATCGGCGGCGCATGGGGCACGCTGAGCGAGATCGCGCTCGCCCGGAAGATCGGGCGCCCGGTCGTTCTGCTCGCCTCCTGGCGAATCACGCCCCCGCGGCCCCTCCCCGGCGATGTTCCACAGCGGGCGGAATCATCCGAGGAGGCGGTCCGGCTCGCCCTCGCCGCCGGAGGCGTATCTTGATCGGGATCGTGGAACCGGTGTAGTCTCAGGCCCGTTCGCCGGGGAAGGGGCCGATCGAGACCGCGGGGTCGGGGGGGTCATGTCCGCACAATCTTCGTTCTACGTCACGACCCCGATCTACTACGTCAATGACGAACCCCACATCGGCCACGCCTACACCACCGTCCTCGCCGACGTCATCTCCCGGTTCCATCGCCTGAGCGGCCAGGAGACGTTCTTCCTGACCGGGACCGATGAACACGGACAGAAGGTCCTGACCGCCGCCCGGGCTCGGGGTGTCGACCCTCAGGAGCATTGCGACGAGATGGTCCAGCGGTTCCAGCGGCTCTGGGAGCGGCTCGAGATCCGCAACGACGACTTCATCCGGACCACGGAAGAGCGTCACGAGCGCGTGGTTCTCGATTTCGTCCGACGGATCGACGCGGCCGGGGACATCTACGACGCCACCTACGAGGGGTGGTATTGCATCCCGGATGAGCGGTTCTGGACGGAGAAGGATCTGCTGGCGGGAGGCAACTGTCCCCTCTGCGAGAGACCGACCACGAAGCTCACCGAGCGAAACTACTTCTTCCGCATGTCCCGCTATCAGGACTGGCTCATCGAGCATATCCGGAGCAACCCGGAGTTCCTGCAGCCGGAGAGCCGCCGGAACGAGATCCTGGGCTTCCTCCGCAAGCCGCTGGGCGACCTCTGCATTACCCGACCGAAGAGCCGGCTCGGTTGGGGGGTCCCCTTCCCGCTCGACGAGGAATACGTGATCTACGTCTGGCTCGACGCGCTCGTGAACTACTACAGCGCCGTCGTCGACCGGAAGCGGCCCGACGGATCCCCCTGGTGGCCCGCCGACCTGCACCTGATCGGCAAGGATATCCTCACGACGCACGCCGTCTACTGGCCGACGATGCTGAAGAGCGCCGGCCTGCCGATCCCCCGGACGATCCTCGCGCACGGCTGGTGGCTCGTCGAGGAGACGAAGATGTCGAAGAGCCTCGGCAACGTGGTCAAGCCGATCTCGATGGCCGACCGCTACGGGCACGATGCGTTCCGGTACTTCCTGATGCGAGACATGGTCCTCGGCCAGGACGCGGGCTTCAGCGAAGAATCTCTGGTCGGTAGGATCAACTCCGACCTCGCGAACGATCTCGGCAACTGCCTGAACCGCGTCGAACGGATGATCGACAAGCATTGCGCGCGCACGGTCCCGGAGCCGGGAGCGAGCGGGGCGGAAGAGCAGGAGCTCGAGCGGATCGGACGCCGCACGGCCGAGGCGGTTCCGGCCCTGATCGGGGAACTGAAGCTCCACGCGGCGATCGAGGAGACGCTGCAGATGGTCCGTGCGACGAACCGATACCTCGAAGTCAAGGCTCCCTGGAAGGCGGTCAAGGAGGGAGGGACCGCCGCGGTCGCGTCGACCCTCTGGTTCTCGACCGAAGCGATCCGCCTGGCGGCCAGCCTGCTTTCGCCCGTGATGCCGGCGAAGTGCGGAGAGGCGCTCCACCGGCTCGGCGTTCTAGAGGATCCGGCGGAACTCGTATCCCGGCCGCTTCGCGCGGATCAGATCGGTTGGGGACTGCTGGAGCCGGGGACCGAGATCCGTCCCGGGGCTCCGCTCTTCCCGAGAATCGAACAGACCTAGGAGGTCCGATGGATGCCATCCTGAATCTCCAACGCATCAACGCCCTCGTCCTCGTGTTCCTCTTCTGCACGTTGGTGCTCTCGTACATCTCGATCGCACGCCGGGGAGGAAGCCTGTACGTGAGGCGGATCTCGGGGTTGAACGCGATCGATGAGGCGGTCGGCCGCGCCACGGAGCTCGGAAAGAAGGTGCTCTACGTGCCGGGAATCATGGGGCTCGACGAGAACCAGACGATCGCGAGCCTCGCGCTGCTCGGCCACGTCGCCCGGACCACCGCCCAGTACAACACCGATCTCGACGTCCCGAACAAGGATCCCCTCACCTTCGCGGCGGCGCGCGAGACGGTGAAGGAGGCGTACATGGAGGCGGGCCGTCCGGATCTCTACCGAGAGGAGATGGTCCACTACGTCACGTACGACCAGTTCGCCTACACCGCCTCGGTGTCCGGGCAGATGGTGCGCGAGAAGCCCGCGACCAACTTCCTGATCGGGTCCTTCTATGCGGAGAGCCTCCTGCTCGCCGAGACGGGCCAAGCCACGGGGGCGATCCAGATCGCCGGAACGGCGGAGATCGCCCAGCTTCCGTTCTTCGTCTGCGCCTGCGACTACACGTTGATCGGCGAGGAGCTTTACGCCGCCGGCGCCTACCTGTCCAAGGAGCCGGCGCAGCTCGGGAGCATCAAGGGACAGGACATCACCAAGGCGATCGTCGGGATCTACATCGTCGTCGCCACGATCGGCCTCGCATTCGGATCCGAACTCCTTCGACGGCTTCTAACCATTGAGTAGGTGAATCGATGCAATTCCTCAGACTCACGATCCCACTCCTCCTGACCGCGGTGGCGGGCCTGATCCCGATCATCGCGTTCATGTGGAGCACGGAGACGCGGTGGATCCACGCCACCAAGGACCGCCTCGAGGTCTACATGGTGATCATCGCCGCGTTCGCCCTGCTCCTCGGGGTGGTCAACGTCATCCAGTCCAACGTCAAGAAGATTGAACGGCGTCAGAAAGGGTGGCAGTACGGGGCCTTCCTCCTCGCCGGTCTGATCTCGATGGGGGCGGTGGGGATCCTGAGCGCCGCCCGGATCGGACCGTTCCAGGGGATCGGATTCCTCGACGACGGCACGCGGACGCCGTTCCAGTACATGGCCGAGTACATCTTCAATCCTCTTCAGGCGGCGATGTTCGCCTTGCTGGCCTTCTTCATGGCCTCGGCCGCCTTCCGCGCCTTCCGCGCGCGCAACTTCGAGGCGACGATCCTCCTGGTCGCGGCAGGGATCGTGATGATCGGGAGGATCCCGCTCGGCGAAACGCTGCTCGGCGGAAGCCCGCTCCTCGGCGAGTTCACGGAGTGGCTGATGACCTGGCCGAACGGGGCCGCTCAGAGGGGGATCATGATCGGCGCGGCGCTCGGGGCGGCGAGCCTCTCGCTGCGCGTTATCGTCGGCATCGAACGCTCGTTCCTCGGCATCGAGCGGAACGAGTAGCCGGGCGGGGAGACGAATACGATGGAATGGCTGAACCGCTTGATGAGCCTCGACCGGCGCTGGATCTTCCTGTTCATCGCCATCGGAACCGCCCTGCCGATCATCTTTCCGATCGGCTTCGGCGTCACGACGACCCCTCCCGTGCAGTCGCTCTATGATCGGATCGAGGCGATGGACTCGACCAGCGTGGTGCTGATGTCCTACGACTTCGGTCCGTCGACCTCTCCCGAGAACAACCCGATGGCCGATGCGGTGCTCCGCCACTGCTTCGCGAAGGGGGTCCGGGTGATCATCGTCGCCCTGTTCCCGATCGGCGGCGTGATCATGGCCGACCAGTCGCTCGATCGGGTCCTTCCCGACTTCCCGGATCTGGAATACGGCGTCGACTGGATCCACCTCGGGTACAAGTCGGGTGGACAGGCGTCGATGAAACAGATCGGAGAGGACCTGCACAACGTCTTCCCCGTCGATCACCGGACCAACACACCGCTGTCGGAGATCCCTCTGACCCAGGAGGTGCACGCCTACCGCGATATGGAGCTCGTGGTGAGTGTCGCGACCGGGATCATCGGTGAGTGGTGGGCGAACCTGGTCAACGCGCAGTTCGGGATCCCGGTGGCGGTCGGCTGCACGGCGGTGTCGGCACCGAAGTACTACGCCTACCTCCTCTCGGGACAGATGGTCGGCTTGCTCGGCGGGCTGAAGGGGGCGTCCGAGTACGAGCAGCTCTTGATGGACGGCTACCCGTGGATGGCCGAGGTCTACGGCCGGACAGGGCTGTACACGGCGATCAAGGGAATGGACGCCCAGACCATCGATCACTCGATCATTCTCGTATTCATCTTGATCGGGAACATCGCCTTCTTCGGGACGCGGTCCCGGCGGAAGCAGGGATAGGAGGCGGAACCAATGGAATTGCTCGGAACCTGGATCGCCGCTTTCCTGACCCTCTGCATCTTCAGCTTCCTGTACCGGGACAACCCGTTCTTCCGTTTCGCGGAGTCGGTCTTCGCGGGCGTCTCCCTCGGCTACTACGTCGGCCAGGAGGCGAGCCAGACGATTGCACCGAATCTGGTCGAGCCGCTCTTCGGCGACTTCGCGAACAACATCGATCTGGTCATCCCCGCTCTCGTGGGTGTGAACCTGTACACACGCTACATTCCGAAGATCAACTGGTGGGCCCGGTGGTCGCTGGCGATCTACGTCGGGTACTTCGTGGGCGTGAACATGGTCCAGAAGCTCCACGGGGAAGTGCTGCCGCAGATGCAGAACACCATCGTCCCCTTCACCCTCGCCGGCGGCTGGATGGGCCTGGTCCAGAACGCGGTGCTCCTCATCGGAGTGCTGGCGGTCCTGATGTACTTCTTCTTCTCGCTCGAGCACAAGGGGGTCGTGGGCGGAGCGAGCCGCCTCGGCGTCTGGTACCTGATGATCGGCTTCGGTGCCGCCTTCGGCTACACGGTGATGGGTCGTGTCTCACTTCTGATCGGGAGGATGGACTTTCTCATCAACCGGTGGTTCCTGGATACCCTCCGCTCGATCGGGATATTGTGACAGTTCGATTGTGTTTCGAAGAATGCATCTGGTCTGAGT
>WJJW01000469.1 GCA_014729455.1 Candidatus Eiseniibacteriota bacterium | reverse complement strand
GTGACCCTCGAAGTCTTCGATGTGCGCGGTCGGGTTGTCGCGAAGCTCGTGGAGGCCGAGATGACGGCGGGGGTGCACGTTGTCCGCTTCGACGGAGAGAACCTCACGAGCGGGAAGTACTTCTATCGGCTGGAGGCTGCGCCCGAATCGGGTACGGAGATCATTGAAACCAGAGAGTTGCTGCTGGCGAGGTAGCGCTCCGCGCTTTGCGGCGGGAGTTCGCCGGCCCGCCGCGGAGGGGACCCAAGGGGTCCGGAAGAGAAGCGGAGACGAGCGCGACCGCCGGCGGCGGGCATCGAGTGGACGCTGATAGCACGAATGAACTGCGTAGCAAAGAGGTATAGCTCGTTGCCCGTCAGACATCGATACGCCGCTATATTTCGCCGAAAAGTGACGACATCATGGCGGTCTATCCACGGATTCTCACCCCGCCACGCGGCTCGTTCTTCCTCTTCGGTCCGCGTGGAACGGGCAAGAGCACCTGGCTCCGCGAGAAATCCCCGGAAGCCCATACCTTCAACCTTTTGGACGGTTCGAGGCTTGGTACTACTGGGCTCCCACGGAAGCAAGAGGGGGTAAGGTCGACTTCCTTCTGGTTCGGGGGGGGGCCATATCGCGATCGAGGCGAAGTCCGGCCGGGGCTTCACAGAAGGACTCGCCACCAGTCTCCGCGCCATTTCCGAGCTGAAGCGACTTCGTCGCCGGATCGTCGTCTACCGTGGAGACCGGCCCTTGCGTACGGAGGATGGAATCGAGGTTCTCCCTGCCGCGGACTTCATCGAGCTGCTGGAGAGAGGGAGGCTCTTTCCATGAGCAGGTCTCGGATCGACACGACGAAGATGCCGGAACCCGGGACCCGGAGACCAGACTACCGCAGCACCTCCATCCAGACGAAAAAGACGATCTCGACGAAGATCAGGATGATGATGATCCACTCCAGCCGGCGCGCCTTCCGGTTGCTGAGAACGTCGAGCAGCGTCTGGTTGAGATCCTGGAGGTAGAGAACCTTCTCCTTGATCGCCGCCGTCCGCTCCTCGAGATCGAAGTGGTCGTAGAGCTTCGCGTCGAGGTGGGCGAGCGCCTCGCTCTCCCAGGTCTCGGGCGGGTCGTCGAAGAGGGTCAGGTTGGCCAGGACCGCCGAGCGGACTTGCAACGCGAAACCGACCGCCTGGATCACCTGTCGTTCCCTGCGCCGGAGCTTCCCCTTCTCCACGAGCCGCGCGACGAACGGTTCCGAATTCGTGAGGACCTCGTTGACGCGGATTTCGAACGACTCGAGCGCGACGGACTGGGCCAGCGCCAGCGAGACGATCTTCAGCTTCTCCGGTGTGAACTCACGCAGGTAGATCCGGTCGAACTCGACCTCCTCCTTCGCCGCGCCGATCTGGATTTCCACCCGATCGGAGACGCGGTCGACTCGCCGGAGTTCGCCGGGGAGGGAAGCCACCTCCTCGCGAACCTGGCTGATGACCTCATCCGTGCAGCTCCAGTAGACGACCCCCCCGAACTTCATGAGAACGACGAAGCTCCCGCGTTCCGCCTCGAGGACCAGGGGATCGGAGCGCAAGACCGGGTAGTGGGGATGCACCGCGCGGAACCGCTTCAGGTCGATCGTTCCGGCGAAGTAGTCCGCCTGGATCGTGAGGGTGCGAACGGTCGAGGGGAGCAGCTCGTCCTCCCGCTCCGCCCGCGGTTCGGGATCGTTCATGGCCCGAAGATCGCGCGATCCGGCGGCCGTGTCCAGCGGGGTCTGGGGCCCCCTTCAGGCAAGGCGGCCGAGCCGTTCGTCGAGCAGCGCGAAGAGATGCGGGTTGCCGTTGAACCGGTCGGGGCCGGATTCGCCCTCCGGCCCGGCCGGGACCCGGCGGTCTCGCTCGATGTTGGCCCGGAAGTAGGCGATCCCGTCGAGGAACTGTTGCAGCCGTCGCCGAACCGGGTCCAGGTCGAACAGCCCGTAGCCGAGCCGCTCGAGCTGGTAGCCGTTGATCATCTGCTCGAACTGGTTGCGGATCGGGATCGCGTAGATCGGCGTTCCGAGGTAGAGCGCCTCGCTCATCAGGGTGTAGCCGCCGTTGGTCACGACCGCCCGTGCCGCTGCGAGATCGTCGAGGAACCGGTCCACCGACGGCGGGCGGAACCGGATGTTCCCGTCACGTCCCTCGTCCCGCCCGAAGCCGTAGGCGAGGCACTCCTCCGGCCGTCCGCGCAAGAGATCGAGCGCCTGACGCGCCTCGGCCGTCGTCGCGTAGACGAGGATCGGACCGTCCCGCTCGGCCGTCCGTGCGAGCACCTCCCGTCGCAGGATCGGTCCGACCAGCGTCGCCCGCCGCCGTCCCCGCCCGCGCGGTTCCGGGAAGAAGAAGCTCGTGACGAGGTAGCGCTCCGCGCCGCGGACCATCCCGTCGACCACCGCCCGCGCTTGCAGATACTCGGGCCGCCAGCGGTACGGGTACTCGAGCCGATAATGCGAAAGGACGTGCTGGTGGTCGATCGAGAGGAACGGGATCCCGAGGATCGTCCGGGCGTACGGCACCCAGGGCTCGAAGTCCGTGACGGCGATCTGCGGGCGGAACTCCTTCCAGATCCGCGCCATCTTCATGACCGTCTCCGGCAGCTCTCCGGATCCCCGCTCGAGGTTGCGTCGCAGGGTGCCGAGCAGGTCGAGCTTCTCGCCCTCGAACGCGAAGACGAGGCCGAAGATCTCGGTCACCCCCTCGAAGTGCGGGCGGAGGTGTTCGTATCCCTTGTGCGAGGTGAAGATCCGGACCTCGTGTCCGCTCGCGAGGAGATGCTCGATCACCACCCGGCTGCGCGAGCTGTGTCCCCGGCCCTCCCCCTGGACGCCGTAGATGATCCGCGCCAGGCGCCTCAGTCCTCCATGCCGATGCTGAACATCCGTTCCAGGTCGTGACGGGAATACGACCGGAAGGCGATCAGCGTCTCGGTCGAGACGACCCCCGCGACGTTGCCCAGCTCGCTCGTCACGAGATCGGCCAGCTCCTCGTTCTTGGCGACCCGGGCGATCGCGACGAGGTCCCACTCGCCGGCGACCGAATAGACCTCCGCGATCCGCGGCAGCTTCGCCAGCTCCTCGGCCGCCTCCCCGACGGCCCCGGGTTCGGACGTGATCAGGATGATTGCCGTGACCATGCTTCGACCTCCCGCGGGGCTCAGGTGAGGACCGCCCCGCCGTTGACGTTCAGCGTCGCTCCGGTGACGTGGCGCGCGAGCGGCGAGCAGAGGAATACGACCGGTCCGGCGACGTCCTCCGGCTCCCCCGGCCGGCCGAGCGGGATCGGCTCCTTCAGCGACTCGTCGATCCGCTCCGGCGTGAGGAACGGCTCGGTCATGTCGGTGCGGATCCATCCCGGCGCGACCGCGTTGACCCGGATCCCGTGCGGCGCCAGCTCCACCGCCAGCGACTTCGTCAGCGCGATCGCCCCGCCCTTCGACGCGGCGTAGTGGCCGTGGTGCGCCTCGCCGCGCTGCCCCGCGGTCGAGACGACGTTGACGATCGCCCCTCCGCCGCGTCGCTTCATCGCCGGCACGACGCTCCGGCAGAGGTGGAAGACGCCGCTCAGGTTGACGCCGATCATGCGCGCCCAGTCGGCGTCGGTGAGCGTTTCGATCGAGCCGTCGGTCCAGATCCCGGCGTTGTTGATGAGCAGGTCGATCCCGCCCAGTTCCTCGACGACCCGGCCGACCATCGCCTCGACCCGCATCGGATCGATCACGTCGGCGCCGACCGGCAGCGCCCGGCGGCCGGCCCGCTCGACCTCCGCGGCGACCGCCAGGGCGGCGTCGGTCCGGCGGCGGTAGTTGATCGCGACGTCGCAGCCGGCCTGCGCGAGGAGTCGGCAGCAGGCGGCGCCGATCCCGCGGGAGCCGCCTGTGACCAGGGCGACCTTGCCTTCCAGCGTGATCACGATTCCCCCTCCTTCGCGGCGATCAGAGGATCCAGCCGGCTCCGCTCCCGCCGGTACAGACCGCGCAGCGCTCGGTTGGAGAGCGCCCGCGCGCGCCCCTCGCGCGCGAGATCGCGCACCTCGCGGCGGCCGATCCGGACTCGGTCGACCAGCACCGCCGGGCCGGAGCAGACGAGCGTGAGCGTCCGCACCGCCAGCAGCAGCGGCCAGAGGCAGAACAGGCGGACCCGGACCCGCCGGCGCGGGAACGCCAGGACGTATTCCAGCCCGTCGTCGAGATAGGCCGCCGCGTCCCGCGCGATCTCCCGGACCGCGCCCATCGCGCGATCGGCCTCCTCCGGCCGATGCAGCCGGTCGGTCGCGGTCCCGTGACGGCGCGCGACCTCCTCAGGAAGGTACGACCACCCGCGCTTCCGGTCGACCGAGAGATCCTGCAGCACGTTGGTCGCCTGCAGGCCGAGGCCGAACCGGATCGCCCGGGCCGCCTGCGCCCGCGCTTCCGTCCCGCTCGGACGCCCGACCCGGCTGCCGATCAGCTCGTCGAGCATCCCGCCGACCGTGCCGGCGACGTAGTACATGTAGGCGGAGAGAGCCTCCCGCGTGGAGAGCGCTGTCCAGCCGGTGCCGCGGTCCAGGCCGACGAAGAGGCCCATGCCGAGGGCGAGCTCGCCGGTCCAGCGCACGATCGGTTCCCGCGTTGCCGGCGGCAAACCGGCCAGCATCTCCAGCAGACGCGGGACGGCGCGGAGGAGATCCCCTTCCGCGTCCCGGCAGGCCAGCGCGCG
>WJJW01000468.1 GCA_014729455.1 Candidatus Eiseniibacteriota bacterium | reverse complement strand
GCACTATGCCGCCCTCCTGGAAATCGCTCCCTCGGCCGGCACCGCCCGCACCCTCGGCGCCATCCGCCTGCTCGAACTCGGCGACGAGCAGGGGGCGATCGCGGCCTTCCGAAGGGCGCTCGAGCTCGAGCCTCGCGGACCCGACGCGGCGCGCGTCCGCGCCCTGCTCGAGGAGTTCACGGCCGGGCGCTGAGCCTCGGCGCCGCAGAGTCCTGAACGAGGTCAAACTCGGTGGCCATCCGGGTAAGTCCCCCGTATATTACAGCACTGTGACATTTAGTAATAGGATCCCCGGGTGGTCGATCCTGCCCTGACCGGTTCATAAAGATCTGATTCAAGGGAACTTTCGGCTGCCCCGCACTCCCTGCGGAGGCGCGACCCCGACCGTCCGCGGGACGAGGGAGCCGGAGCATGTCCCCCCAATCGCTTTTTCGCCACCACACCGCTCTGATCGTGATCGCTCTCCTGGTCGTTTCGGCCATCGGGTCAGAGGCCGCGCCGCCGCCGGTCTCCGCGCTCCGGTTCGACGACGCGCAGACGCTGCGCTGGGACCCGTCCGATGGAGCGGTCGGTTACCACGTCTACCAGTCGGACGCGTCGGAGATTCCCGACACCTACGGCGACTGCCGCGTCGGATCGGTCGCCGGGACCTTCGCCACGGTGCCGGACGAACCCGATCCGGGAGCCGCCCTCACCTTCCTGGTCGCTGGATTCGACGAGACGGGTGAGGGGGAGCTCGGAAGCTCGAGTGCAGGCGACCCCCGCATGCCGGACGTCGCCTGCGTGCCGGCGCGGCGCATCTTCCCGGTCGCGACCAACGGCACGGCACCGGACGGTGTCGAGGACGGCACCCTCGCCCGACGCAGCGCGCGGGTGATCGTGCGGGGCTGGGACCCCGCCGACAAGCAGGCCCATGCGGCCGTCGTCGCGGCGACGGGGGAGCTCGTGGTCTCCGGAGCCGACCTCCACCTTCGTGGACGCGGTATGGACTGGACCTTCGAGCGGACCTACAGGAGCCAGGTCGACTGGCGCGGCCCGCTGGGACGGAGCTGGTTCTTCTCGGATGGGGAGCACCTGCGAAAGGAGGACGACGGGGACGTCGTCCACTGCGACGGTCTCGGGCGTCGCGAGACGTTCTCGCGCACTGCCATGGGTTACGACTCTCCGGATGGGCAGTTCGGGGTGCTGCACGAGAAGGCAGACGGAACGCTCGCCCTGCGGGGTCCGCACGGGACGATCCGGCGCTTCGGCGCTTTCCAGGGAACCGCGACCGACGGCGCCCTGCTCGAAGTCGAAGACCGCCTTGGTAACGTCGTGCGCTACCTCTACGACCACCAGGGACTGCTCACGGACGTCGTCGACACGCTCGGGAGGACGGTCTCGTACGAGTACGACGACGACGGCCGCATCACCCGGCTGCACGACTTCGACGATCGCGAGGTCCTCTTCGGTTACGACACGGACGACAACCTCACCTCGGTGAGATCGCCGGCGGTGACCGGAACGCTCACGAAGAACGACTTCCCCGACGGCAAGACGACGACCTACGCCTACTCGAGCGGCTTCGCGGACGACCGCCTGAACCACAACCTCGTGAGCGTCACCGATCCCCGTGGCCAGACTTGGCTTACCAACACCTACTCGAGCGAGCCGGACGACCCGGACGTCGCGCTCACGTTCGATCGCGTGATCGAACAGAACGTGGGCGGCACGAACGCGAGCGGGGTCCCGGCGGGCGGGACCGTCGCGTTCGATTACGAAGCCCTCAATCCCGGTGCCGATCCCGGCCCCGGGCTGGCCGACCTCAAGCGGCGGCGAGCCACCGTCACGGATCCCAACGGGAACGTCTCGCGCCACGAGATGAACGCTCTGGGCCACGAGCTGACTCACGTCGCTCAAACCCGGGGCGTCAGGCCGGACGATCCACCGAGCTTCGTCACCGAGCGACGCTACGACGTCCACGGTCTGCTGCAGCAGGTCGACCTCGCGGGGGGCGGCTCGGTGCTGCTGAGGTACGACGACGACACGATCGACCGATATCGCCGCGGCAACCTGCTCGAGGTGCGCCGTACCGCCGATCCGGCGCGCGGCGACGGACACGGCGGCGACCAGCCCGATCTCGTGACGACGTACACCTACGAGCCCCTTTACAACCTGGTGCGCTCGCACACCGAATCGCGCGGCAACGATCCGGGCTATGCCCCCCAGAACGGCGGCGAGTGGTCCGCGGAACGCTACACGACCACGTGGAGCTACGACCATCAGGAGGGCGATCCCGATCTCAACGGCGTGAACGCCTACGCGTCCGAGTGGGGCATCGGCCTGGGCGACGCCGAGCTCGGCCTCGGCGACCTGAACGGCGACGGCCGGGTCGACCTGGCCTTCGGTGTGCGGGTCCGGCGGGACGATCCGACGGTGCGCCTCGATCCGGATGGGCAGCAGGCCCGAGCGGAGGGAGACGAGTTCCAGGAAGTCGTGACCCTCTGGACCCACAGTGATCGCGGCCAGCTCCTCGGCTTGGTGGACCCCACCGGCGTCGAGACGACGTTCACGTACCACCCGGAGTCCGATCCGGACGGGGACGGCAACCCGACCGAAGCTCCACCCGACGGCCGCACCCTCGATCCGTCGACGGGAGGCTACCGGGAGTCGGCAACCGATCCGGCCGGCGGCACGACGGAGTACGGTTACGACTCTCGCGGGAATCTCACGGATCTGATCACGCCGCGCGGCATCCGACACG
>WJJW01000467.1 GCA_014729455.1 Candidatus Eiseniibacteriota bacterium | reverse complement strand
CTCGGTGTCGCTCCGAGAGGTCCGGAGCGAGGACGCGCTCGGACGCTCCGCGCCGACACGATTCCAGGTCGATCTCCGGGAGGCGGTCGAGGAGCTGGTCGCGCGTCTGCGCGCCGGGGAGGCGCCCGCGGCGCTCGCCCGGCGCTTCCACGCGACGATGGCCGAGGCGGTTCTCCTCGGGGTCGAACGTCTGGCGGCGGAGGTCGGGACCCGCGCGGTCGCCTTGAGCGGAGGGGTCTTCCAGAACCAGCTCCTCCTCGGGATCACGGTCGACCGGCTCGAGGCGGCGGGTTTCCAGCCGCTGCTTCCGCTCCGCCTGCCGGCCAACGATGGGGGAGTCTCGTACGGGCAGCTCGCGGCCGCATCCTGGACCCTGCGCCGGGGGGACGACGGACTGTAGCGAATCGATACGGTCCGTAGCGTTTCGGGTCAGCCGATCCGGGCCGGCCGGTTCCGCGCGATTCGGGTTTCTTCTAAACGGGAATCTTGGAATAAGTTGGGATGGACGGCACGGGGACTCGTTGGCACCCTGCTTGCAGAACCTCCAGGCGGGGGGAATTGGATGGAAACCCAGCGAATCGGCTTCTCATACAGATTGCGGGCGAGGACGCCGGGACACCGGGATCGGGTGGTGGTGGTGTCGGAGGATCCGGACTTCTGGCTCGGCTTGCGCCGTGAGGTCGGAAACCAGGAGGTGTCCTGGATCCTCGCTCATTCGGCTCGGGAGGGGCTCGTTTCGATCGAGGACCCGCGGGTTCGCGTCGCAGTCCTCGACGGGGCGCTCCATGACAAACCGGCGCACCAGCTCGTGCGCCTGGTTCGTCAGATCCGGCCGAAGCTGGCGATCGTGTTCGCCTCGCTGGACGCGGACGAAGAGCGGGAGCGGGAGGCGCGGGAAGTGGGGGTCGTCCACTACGGCGATCGGACGCGGTTCGACGTCCTGGCTCGGGTGATCCAGGAGAACCTTCCGAAGCCGGGGCTTCCGCATCCGAGGCGGGAGAGCCTGCGTGCGGAGAGCCTCCCGGGTGACGGTTCCGAATCGATCTCGCCGCAAGGGGAGATCTGATGCACGAGCTGTCGTTGGCCTGCTCGATCCAGGAGATCGTCGAGCAGGAGATCGGTCGCCGTTGCGGCGGCAAGCTGAGGGGACGGGTCCCGTCCCTCACCGTGCGCGTGGGGAGCATGAGCGGCGTCGAGCCGGAAGCACTCTCTTTCGCATGGGACGTGACCCGGGAACAGGGACCCTTCCCCGAGGCGCACCTCGAGATCGAGAAGATCCCGGCTCGCGCCCTCTGCAATCGATGCAGCCGGGCCTTCCTCCTCGAGGAGAGCAACGGCGAGTGCCCGAGCTGTGGTGTTTGCCCGTTCCGGATCGTGGAGGGACGGGAGCTGGAGGTCCGTCGTATCGTCTGGGAGGACGATGAATCATGAACACCGGCAAGATCAGGGTGCTCGACCTGCAGCGCAGCGTGACGGCGAAGAATGACGAGATCGCCGCCGCACTCCGCGACCGGTTTCGGCGCAACGGTCTGTTCGTCGTGAACCTGCTCTCCGGTCCGGGAGCGGGGAAGACGACCCTGCTGGAGAAGACGGTCCAGGCCCTCGAGGGGAAGCTCCGGTGCTTGGTCCTCGAGGGAGATCTGCGCACGACGAACGACGCCGATCGGATCGCCGGCAGCGGTGCCGACGCGATCCAGATCGTCACGAACGGCGTCTGCCATCTCGACTCGAAGATGATCACCTCGGCCCTCGAAGGGGTGGAACTCGACGCCTACGACGCCGTCGTGATCGAGAACGTCGGGAATTTGGTCTGCCCGAACAGCTTCGACCTCGGCGAGACGGTCCGGGTGGTCGTCAGCAGCGTCCCCGAGGGCGAGGACAAGCCGGCGAAGTACCCGTTCCTCTTCGAGGGGGCCGAGGTCGTGTTGCTGAACAAGATCGACCTGCTTCCCCATACGCCGTTCGACAAGGAGGCGTTCTGGAGCGCGATCGGCCGGGTCAATCGGTCCGTTCTCCGGCTGGAGACCTCCTGCACGACCGGGATGGGCCTCGACGGCTGGCTGCGGTGGTTCCAGGGTCGCGCTGCGGAGTGGAAGACCGCCGGGCGAGAAACGGAGTAGAATCCGGAGTCGGAACGACGTCCGGAGCGAGGAAGCGAACAAGCGGAACGGTCCGAACAGGAAGAGCGGCATCGGAGGTGTTGGATGACTGAGGTCAGGAAGCCAAGAGCGAAGCCCCGCGGGACGGTGGAGATCCGCGTGGACGAGTGCAAAGGCTGCGGCTACTGCATCGTGGAGTGCCCGCAGAAGGTGCTCGTGCTCGCCAAGGGGTTCAATCGAATGGGGTACCACCCGTCGGAGTACCTCGGGGACGGGTGCACGGGATGCGGCATCTGCTTCTATGCCTGCCCCGAGCCCGGGGCGATCCTCGTGCGCAAGCTCGAGCCGGTCTCATAGGAGGGGGAAACCATGGCGAAGCAGCTCCTGAAAGGAAACGACGCGGTCGTCAAGGGAGCGATCCTGGCCGGCTGCCGCGCGTACTACGGATACCCGATCACGCCCGCGAGCGAGATCGCCGAAGCGGCGGCGCTCTACTTCCCGCGCGTCGGGGGGACGTTCCTGCAGGCGGAGAGCGAGATCGGGGCGATCAACATGGTCTACGGCGCTTCCTCCGCCGGGATCCGCTCGATGACCGCCTCCTCCTCGCCGGGGATCAGCCTGAAGATGGAGGGGGTCTCCTATCTCGTCGGCGCCGAGCTTCCCTGCGTGATCGTGGACATCGTCCGCGGCGGACCGGGGCTGGGGAACATCGCGCCCGAGCAGGGCGACTATTTCCAGATCGTCAAGGGGGGTGGTCACGGCAACTACCGGGTCCCGGTCCTCGCGCCGAACTCGGTTCAGGAGATGTGCGATCTGACGATGCTCGGCTTCGAAATCGCCGACCGGTACCGGACCCCGGTCTTCATCATGGCCGACGGATTCACCGGTCAGATGATGGAGCCGTGCGAGTTCCCCGAGCCGCGCGAGGACGTTCCGGACAAGCCCTGGGCGGTCGGCCCGGACGCCTCCCGGATCGACAACCTGGTCAGCTCGATCTACCTCGATCCCGACGACCTCGAAGGACACGTCGAGAAGCTGCGCAAGAAGGCGGAGGAGATCGAGACGAACGAGACGCGGTTCGAGGAGTACCGGCTCGACGACGCCGAGCACGTCGTGATCGGATACGGGATCGTCTCGCGGATCCTGAAGTCGGCCGTCGACATGGCGCGGGAGCAGGGGATCAAGGTCGGTCTGCTCCGGCCGATCAGCCTCTTCCCGTTCCCCAAGGCTCCGATCCGCAAGCTGGCGGAGCGGGTCCGGGACTTCCTCGTCGTCGAGCTGTCGACCGGGCAGATGGTCGAGGACGTCCGCCTGACGCTCGAGGGCGCGCGGCCGGTCCGCTTCTACGGACGGACGGGCGGCAACGTGCCGAAGGACTCCGAGCTCTTCGAGCAGATCCGGAAGCTGCAGGAGGAGAAGATCCATGCCTAAGGAAATCTACGCCAAGGCGGAGTCGTTCTACGTCGACTTCGAGCGGAAGACCGGACCCGACAAGATCTCGACGCACTATTGCCCCGGATGCGGACACGGCAACCTCCACAAGATGATCGCCGAGACGCTCGACGAGTTCGGTGTGCGGGACAAGACGATCTTCGTCTGGCCGGTCGGTTGCAGCGTCTTCGGGTACTACTACTTCCACACGGGCAACGTCCAGGTCGCGCACGGACGGGCGCCCGCCGTGGCCACCGGGATCAAGCGCGCCCACCCGGACTCGATCGTGCTGGTCTATCAGGGCGACGGGGACCTGGCCGGGATCGGCGGCAACGAGATCCTCCAGGCGGCCAACCGGGGCGAGAACATCACGGTCTTCTTCGTCAACAACGCGATCTACGGGATGACCGGCGGTCAGATGGCGCCGACGACGCTCCCCGGCATGAAGACGACGACCACGCCGCTGGGCCGGACGCGGGAGAACGAGGGTCTGCCGATCCGGGTCGTCGAGCTCCTCTCGGCTCTGGAGGCGCCCACCTACCTCGAGCGGGTCTCCCTGACCGACGCGAAGCAGATGAACCGTGCCCGCCGGGCCGTCCGCAAGGCGATCCAGGCCCAGGTCGAGGGGAAGGGGTTCACCCTGGTCGAGGCCCTCGCGCCGTGCCCGACCGGTTGGAAGATCGCCCCGACCGACTCGCGCGACTGGATCCATGAGCAGATGGAGCCGCTCTTCCCGCTGGGCGCGAAGAAGGACGTCCTCGAGCACGTCGAGTCGATACCCGGCGAGCCGCGCCCGTTCGTGGCCGACGGGATGGGGGAGAAACTCGACATCCTCGCGAGCTCGGTGACGCAGGCGCGCAAAGGGACCCTCAAGGAGGAGGACTACGCCAACCCCCGGATCAAAGTCGCCGGATTCGGCGGGCAGGGGATCCTGCTGCTGGGGGTGGCGTTCTCCGAGTGCGGCATGCAGGCCGGCTACGAGGTCTCCTGGCTGCCGTCGTACGGCCCGGAGATGCGCGGGGGGACCGCGAACTGCCACGTGCGGATCTCGGATCCGAAGATCGGCAGCCCGATGGTCGAGGAGTCGGACGTCCTGATCGCGATGAACCGGCCCTCGCTGGAGAAGTTCGAGCCCGACGTTCGTCCGGGAGGGCTGCTGCTGCTCGACAGCTCGCTGATCGACATCGAACCGCAGCGGGACGACGTCACGATCCTGAAGATCCCGGCGACGAAGATCGCGGATGACATCGGGACCACCAAGTGTGCCAATATGGTGATGATGGGCGCGTACATCGAGAGGACCGGGATCCTGGACCTGGAATCGGTGATCGAAGCGCTTCCCAGCTACATCAAGCGGAAGAAGACGATCCCGATGAACCAGCAGGCGATCGCGAAGGGTGCCGAGTACGTGCGCGAGCACTTCTGACGTTCCCGAACGGGACCGGCGCGGAGGGAGGATGGGCCAGCCAACGCACGTCCTTCTGGTCGAAGGAGATCCCAAGCTGCGGGACCTCTACGCGTCGGTCCTCGTGGACGACGGTTTCCGGGTCACGACCGCTTGCAACTTCGCGGAGGCCCTCGCGAAGAATTTCCTGCACCGGCCCGAGGTGGCGATCCTCGACGCCGATGCGGAGCCGAACGGGACCGAGACCGCTCTGGAGTTGACCCGCGTCAATCCCGGCGTCTCGGTCGTCTTTCTCACCGCCAGCCCGTACCTGGTCGGGCGCGACTTCCAAGCCTGGGTGGCCGACGCGCTCGCGCCGAAGACGGAAGACGCGGTCGGGCTGTGTCGGGCGGTCCGCAGGGCGTGCGGCTCGGCGGGGGAGGGCGGCGATCCCGATTCGTGAGATCTTCCGGACGAACGGAGCCGGACGAAGGCCGCGCCGTCCGAGCCGATATCCTGGAGTGAGACGGTGAAGGAGAGAATCCTGGTCGTCGATGACGACGTCGACATGGCCGAGGCGTGCCGGCGGATCTTCCGCAAGGCGGGCATGGAGGCCGACGCGGTCTACGACGCCGAGGAGGCGCTCCTCCTGCTCGAACGCAACGGGGATTACGGAATCGTCCTGACCGATCTGCGGATGCCGAGAATGGACGGATCCGAGCTCCTCCAGAGGATCAAGCGGGAGTTCCCCGGCATCGACGTGGTCATGATGACCGGCTACGGAACGATCCAGAACGCGATCCAGGCGATGAAGATCGGGGCGACCGACTACATCACCAAGCCGTTCGACAAGGAGGAGCTGCTGCGCTCCGTGAACCAGATCCTCGAGTCGCACCGGCTCCAGGGAGAGGTCCAGCGGCTGCAGGGGGAGCTGAAGCAGAATTTCTCCTTCCCGAACCTGATCGGCCGGAGCAAGCCGATGCAGAAGGTGTTCGGGCTGATCCAGGCGGCGAGACGCAACGAGAGCTCGGTCCTGGTCGTCGGGGAGAGCGGCACGGGCAAGGAGGTCGTCGCCCGGGCGATCCACTACGACAGCGAGCGGGCCGACGGACCCTTCGTTCCGGTCAACTGCAGCGCCATCCCGAGCGGGCTGATCGAGAGCGAGCTGTTCGGGCACAAGCGGGGAGCGTTCACCGGCGCCAGCGCGACCACGCTGGGTCTGGTCCGGTCGGCCGACCGCGGGACGCTCTTCCTCGACGAGTTCGCCGAGATGCCGAGCGAGACGCAGGCGAAGCTGCTGCGCGTGATCCAGGAGCGGCGGGTCCGGCCGGTCGGGGACGTCGCGGAGGTCCAGGTCGACGTCCGGTTCATCTCGGCGACGAACCGCAACGTCGAGGAGGCCGTGGCGGAGGGAAGGCTCCGGCAGGACCTGTTCTACCGCCTCGCCGTCATCCGTGTGGAGATCCCGCCGTTGCGCGAGCGCGCCGAAGACGTTCCGTTCCTCGTCGCCCACTTCCTCGAGAAGTTCAACCGGCAGTTCCCGAACTCGATCACCGGGTTCACGCCGCGCGCCATGGAGGCGCTCCAGCAGCATCCCTGGCCCGGCAACGTGCGACAGCTCGAGAACCTGATCGAATCGCTCCACGCGATGGGTCTCGACGGACGGGTCGACCTCGAGGAGCTGCCGGAGGCGATCCGGTCCCCGGACCCGGCGGAGGACCCGGGCGGCGACCGTCCCGCCGCCCTCTCGGAGGCGGAGCGGGCGGCGATCGTACGGGCCCTGGAGGCGAGCGAGGGGAACAAGTCGCGCGCCGCGGCGACGCTGAGGATCTCCCGGACACGCCTCTACCGGAAGATCCGCGAGTACGGGCTGACCGAGTACCTGGACTGAGAGGATCGTCGCGGTGGAGGGATCCTACGAGGAACTGGTCGAGCACGCCCCCGATGCGGTTCTGCGCCTCGATCGCGACGGGAAGATCCTCTCCTGGAACCAGGGCGCGGTGGTCGCGCTGGGTTTCGCCGCCGGGGAGATGATCGGCCGGGCCTACGACGCGCTCCTCCCTCCGGGGACCACCATCGCCGCCCGCCTCGTGGAGGCGCTCGCGGGAGGATCCGCGGTCCACGATCTGCGGACCCAGCGTCGCCGGAAGGACGGCCGCCTGATCGAGGTCTCCCTCTCGCGGATGCCGATTCCGGTGGAGCGGGGGGGAGGCGGCGTCGAGATCCTCCGCGACATCACCCACCACCGGGAGATCGAACGGGAGCTGATCGAGACGGAGAAGATGGCGGCGGTCGGGAAGATCGCCTCGAAGGTCGTCCACGAGATCCGCAACCCGCTCGGATCGATCAACCTCAACGTGGATATGCTTCTCGACCACATCGGCTCGGAAGACGAGGCCGACCGGGCGGAAGCGCGCGACATCCTGCAGACGATCAAGCGCGAGACCCGTCGCCTGAGCCAGATCGCCGAGGAGTACCTCCAGTTCTCGCGGATGCCGCAGCCGAGCGGGAAGGAGGAGGACCTGAACGCGGTCCTGCTCGACCTCGCCGACTTCCTGCGGCCGGAGCTGCGGCGCAACGGGATCCGTCTCGTGCTGAACCTCGACGACCGCCGCCCGCGCGTCGCCTGCGACAGCCGGCTCCTGCGGCAGGTCGTGCTCAACCTGATTCGCAACGCGATGGAGGCGGTTCCGGCCCGGTCCGGGCAGGTCATGGTCGTGACGGCCGCCCGGGAGAACGGAGGGGAGATCGAGGTCGACGACAACGGCGCGGGGATCGCTCCGGAGATCCTCCCGCGGATCTTCGAGCCGTTCTTCACGACGAAGCAGGACGGGACCGGGCTCGGCCTGGCCGTCGTGCGGCAGATCCTCGAGGAGCACGGCGGCACGATCGACTGCAAGTCACGGTCCGGAAAGGGGACCACCTTCCGCATCTGGATCCCGAACGCGACCCGGCATTCCTGATCCCCCTCGGCGCGATGGCCCGCGGCGGGCCGCGAGTGGTAGAATCGTCGCGCGTCGCCGAAGCCCGGGCTCGAAGGAGGGGGAACCATGTCACGCAACCGAAGGTCTCGACGTCGGTCTCGTTGGATGGAGGCGGCCGGCGCCGGCGCGCTGGGGCTCCTTCTCGCCGCCGCGGCGGCAGCGGGGGAGGGCATCCCCTACGACCTCGACTACGACGGGAGGATCGACCGGCGCGTTCTCGAGGCGGAGGGGACCGCCGTGTTGTCGGACCGCGATGACGATGGGCTGCTCGAGCCGCGGCAAGCGCCGGGGAGCCCGGTGGAAGACGGACCCGCGCGAGAGCTTCCCCCGCTCGAGTTCGAGCTGGTCTGGGATTCGGGGACGGCGCTGAACACGATCTGGACCGTCGCGGCGGGCGACGCCGACCGGGACGGCGCCTTCGATCTCGCCGGCGCCACCTTCTCGCCGAACGTCATCCATCTCTTCGAGGCCGACGGGGTGGGCGGCTATCTCGAGGTCTGGAGCTCGATGGCGGCCACGCCGCCCGGCGCGTACCGGAGCATCGTCTTCGCGGACACCGACGGAGACGGGCTCGGGGAGATCCTCGGAGGGGAGGTCTCGACTCTCGGAAAGGTGATGCTCTTCGAGCAGGACGGTGACGACTCGTTCGGATTCGTGCACGACACGATCCGCGAGAGCGACTTCTCGGGCGAGAAGCGGCTGCGGAGCGTGCTCGTCGGCGACACCGATCGTGACGGGCGCGAAGAGGTGATCGTCGCGACCGGCGGAAGCAGTCCGACCGGCGGGCTGGTCGGGATCTGGGAGCACGACGGGGTCGTCGGATCGAACGTCTACACGCGGGTGTACGAGTACACGACCGTCTCGTACCTCTTCCAGGCCGCCCTGGGCGATGCGGACAACGACGGCTCCCCCGAGATCATCCTCGGTCTGGGCGGCTTCGGCGGATACCCGCTCATCATCCGCCGGATCGAGTTCGATCCGGCGCAGCAGACCTGGATCCACCACCAGTTCGAGAGCTCGGTGATCGGGCTTCCGGTCGCCCCGCACGTCGGCGACTTCGACGGCGACGGGGACAACGAGCTTGCCTACGGCTCGAGCGGCTTCGTGGTGGTCTACGAGAACACCGGGCCGAACTCCTTCGATCCCGTCTTCACGTCGACGGAGCCGTTCGCCGGCAACCTCCTCGCCCTGGCGGACCACCCGCTGTCCGTGTCGGCGGAGCGGGGCCTCGCGGCCGGGTCGTTCGAGGGAGAGCTGCGGATGTGGGGCTACGACGCCGACGCGGCGACCTACCAGGCGATCGCGTCGCTCCCGCCGGTCGCCGGCGCGATCCGCGGTCTGACCCTGGAAGACGACGGAGCCGACGGCCTCGAGGAGTGGATCCCGGCGATCGCGGCGCCGACCGACCAGGTCCACGTCTACCGGCGACGGGAAGGCGCGTCCGTGGAGGAGGAAGCGCGCACGGAGCCGGTCGCGATCCGTGCGATGCCGAATCCGTCCACCGGACCGGTCCGGATCGCCGGCCCGGACCGCCTCGGCTCGCTGCGGATCCTCGATGCCGCGGGGCGGTGCGTCCGTCGGATCGAGACGCCGGGAGCGGTCGCCCTCTGGGACGGGCGGGATGCGGCCGGCCGGGCGGTCCCGAGCGGGGTCTACTGGGTGCGGGTCGATCGAGCGGCGCCCGCGCCGGCGCTCCGGGTGATCCGCGCGCGCTAGGGGGCGATGAAGCGGAGTCCGAGGACCGGGGTGCGGCGCGCCTCGCAGCCACCCGCCCGGCGCGTCAGCGGGTCTCCGCCTCGATGAAGATCCGACGGACCCGCGGGAAACGTTCCCGGATCCGCTCCTCCAACGTCTCCACGATCG
>WJJW01000466.1 GCA_014729455.1 Candidatus Eiseniibacteriota bacterium | reverse complement strand
GCCCGCTACCGGATCGAACGGGCCGAGGAAGAGGGGCCGTTCGAGGAGTCCGGGATCGCCGGACGGGTGGCCGACCGCTACATCGACGAGGAGACCTCCGACGGGGTGGCCTACCGCTACCGCGTCGTCTCGATCGCGGAGAACGGGATGGAGAGCGTTTCCGCCCCGAGCCAGCCGGTCTGGAGCAGCCCGCAGTGGTTCGACCTGAAGCTGGTCGGCGTGGCGATCGCGTTTCTCACCCTCGGCGGTCTGATCGGCTTCTTCATCCGCAGCGCGCGCAAGGGGGTCGACCTGTTCGTCCGGAAGATCGCCGGGTTGGAGGCGGTCGACGAGGCGGTCGGACGGGCGACGGAGATGGGCCGGACGCTTCTCTACGTTCCCGGGACCGGATACATCGACAACATCGGGACGGTCGCCTCGCTGAACCTTCTCGGCGAGGTGGCGAAGAAGACCGCACAGTACGGCACCCGGATCCGGGTGCCGAATCGCGATCCGGTCGTCTACACGGTCGCCCGAGAAGTGGTCAAGGGTGCCTACACCTCCTCCGGCGTTCCGGACGCCTACGACCCGGAGAGCGTCTTCTTCCTGGTTCAGGACGCGCTCGCCTACGCGGGCGCGGTCAGCGGAATCATGGTCCGGGAGGAACCGGCCGCGAACTTCTTCATGGGACCGTTCTTCGGCGAGTCTCTCATCCTCGCCGAGACCGGGGCGGCCACCGGCGCGATCCAGATCGCCGGGACGGACCAGCCGACCCAGCTCCCGTTCTTCATCGTCGCCTGCGACTACACGCTGATCGGCGAGGAGCTCTACGCGGCCAGCGCCTACATCGCGCGGGAACCCCTGATGCTCGGCGCCTTGAAGGGCCAGGACTGGGGCAAGTTCATCCTGATGGTGATCCTCCTGTTCGGATCGATCCTGGCCGTGCTCACCGGTCTCGACGTCGGCAGGATCCTCTTCTCCACCACGGGCTCGTAGGAGGACGACGATGAAGACCAAACTGCCGCTCACCCTCCTGATCGTCATGGGGATCTTCGGAATCACGTCGCGCTTCCTTCCCCATCCGGTGGCCGAGGGGTTCAACGAGTACCTCCGGAACACGCTCCTCCGGATCATCTCCGCGTTCGCGCTGATCCTCGGGCTCGGGAACCTGATCCTGCACCATCTCAACCGGATCAAGCGACGCGGCCGCAACTGGGCACAGTCCTACACGACGTTGATCGCGTTCTTCGTCACCGCCTCGATCGGTCTGTTCGGCGGCGTCTCGAACGACGGATGGCTGCCGACCTCGATCGGCGGGTTTTCCTACGACGTGCAGACCCTCTACAACCGGGTCATGACGCCGCTCGGCGCGACGATCTTCTCCCTGCTCGCGTTCTACATGGCCTCGGCCGCCTACCGGTCGTTCCGCGCGAAGAACACGATGGCGGTCCTGCTGCTCGGCTCCGCGTTCGTGGTGATGCTCGGCCAGGTGCCGGTCGGGGAGTGGATCGCCCCCTGGTTCCCGAACGTGAGCGCCTGGGTGATGGAGGTGCCGAACACCGCTTCGAAGAGGGGGATCGAGCTGGGGATCACCCTCGGGGCGACGGCGACGCTCTTGAAGATCCTCACGGGGGTCGAGCGGAACTGGATGGGAGGTGGGGAATGAACGTCGAGAAGCTGACGCGGATCGACCGGAGGATCATCTTCCTCGTGATGGCGGCGGTGATCGCGATCCCGATGCTGGTGGCGTTCGATCTGCCGATGACCGAGCAGAAGCCGACCCTGTCGCTGTTCCGGACCATCGAGGAGATCGATCCGGAGGAGCAGGTCCTGCTGGTCTCGACCGACTATTCGCCCCACACCGAGGCGGAGAACCAGCCGATGACGATCGCCGTGCTCCGGCACGCGTTCGCCAAGGGGGTCCGAGTCCTCATCGTCAGCCTCTACATCGAATCGGCCGGCCTGGCCGCCGACGCGATGGACCGGACGATGGAGGAATTCAACCGCGAGGCGACGAGCCCGGCCGACAGCATCGTCTACGGCCGAGACGTCGCGTTCCTCGGATGGCAGCCGCCGCCGATCGTCCCGATCCTCTCGATGGGGGAGAGCATCGCCGGGATCTATCCGGTCGACTTCTACGGGAACAAGACCGACTCGCTGGCCGTGATGCGAGGCGTCCAGAACTACGACGACGTCGGGATCGTCGTGGCGCTGTCGGGCGGTGAAGGGCCGAAGTGGTACGTCCAGTTCGCGCAGACGAAGTTCGGCGTGAAGGTCGGCGCCGGCGTCACGGCGGTCAACACGCCGGACTTCTACCCGTACTTCGAGACCGGACAGTTCTCGGGGATGATGGGCGGCATGAAAGGGGCGGCCGAGTACGAGGCGCTCGTCGAGCGGACCTACGGCCGCGAGGGCAGGAAGAGGGCCACCGAAGGGATGGGATCCCAGTCGGCCGCCCACATGATGATCATCGTCTTCGTACTGCTCGGCAACGTCGCCTACTTCGCCGGGCGGAGGAGGGAGCGCCGATGAACCCCGACACGATCTGGATCTGGGTGGGCGCGTTCCTGACCCTGTGCATCTTCTCGTTCCTCTACCGGGACAATCCGTTCTATCGGTTCGGCGAGCACCTCTACGTCGGAGTCGCGAACGGGTATCTCGTCGCCTTCATGTGGCATCGCGTGATCGTCCCGGTGATGCTCGATCCGTTCCTCGAAGCGTTCCGGATCGCGGGGGAGGACGGGCTCTCCGCGGACCTGTTCAATCCCGTCTCGCCGGCGAACTTCCTGTTGATCATCCCGGCGCTGATCGGGTGTCTCTACTTCATGCGCTTCGTGCGACGCTACGCGTGGCTGGTCCGGATCCCGATCGGGATCTTCATGGGCTACTACGTCGGCGTGACGGTGCCGGCGCTCTTCGAGGGGACCGTCTTTCCGCAGATGCGCGGGACCCTGCTCTCGCGCGGGAGCTTCTCGGATCCGGTCGAGGGGATCTGGGCGGTCCTCGTGTTGATCGGGGTGCTGTCGACGCTCGCCTACTTC
>WJJW01000465.1 GCA_014729455.1 Candidatus Eiseniibacteriota bacterium | reverse complement strand
CAGTTCCCTCCGGGGAGCATGGGGCCGAAGATCGAGGCTTCGGTCCGGTTCCTCGAGGAGGGGGGCGAGGAGGTCTGCATCACCTCGCCGGCGAAGCTTCAGGATGCGCTCCACGGCCGCGAAGGAACCTGGATCCGCCGAAGCTGACACCTCCCTGGTCCCTCTCTTGCTACCTCCCCCTCTTCGTCGCCGGCCGTGGGGGCCGGCGGACGAACGCCTACGGGCGAAGGGAGGTTCGATGCGGATTCTTCTGCTGACGGTTCTCGGATGCTTCGCGACGTTCGGCTCCGCGACGCCGGGGAGCTGCGGGCCGGTCCTCAACGAAGTGATGGCCGATCCGTCGCTCGACTGGGACGGAGACGGGGAGTACAGCTACCGCGACGACGAGTGGGTCGAGATCTACAATCCCGGACCGGGGAGTCTCGACCTCGACGGCTTTCTTCTTGGCGACGGCGACGAGTCGCCGCTGTATCCGCTGACCGGACTCCTCGAGGAGGGGGAGCATCTGGTCGTCTACGGGAGCGAGGCGTACGCGTTCCAGCAAGAGAACGACTGGGGAGCGTACGGGCTGCGGCTCGGAAACTCCGGCGACACGGTGACGTTGCTGCAGGAGGTCGACGACGAGATGGTCCTGTTCGACGCCTACACCTACGAGGATCACGAAGCCGAGGACGACCGTTCCTCGGGACGGCTCCCCGACGGGGAGGCCGACTGGGTCCTCTTCGATTCGCTCAACCCGTACGGAGGAGACACGGAGCCGCTGGGCACCGGGCTCCCGCCGAGCCCCGGCGGGCCGAACGGGGAAGAGGTCGTTCCGGTCCGGACGACGACCTGGGGTAAGCTGCGGACCCTCTACCGGTAGGGGAGGTCGCGCAAACGCGGGCGGGCGGGGAGCGGCGCGCTCCCGCTCGCCCGCGTGAGGTCGGCGAAGACCGGACGGCTCCGGAACCACAGCCAGCCGACCTGCGCGGCGTTTCCGACGACGGTCCCGATCAGTGCGACGAACAGCCCGGTGAACCGATCGAGGAGGATCCCGGCGGCCAGCACGCTCGCGCTCGTCAGCAGGTAGACGGCGACCGCCTCGGTGATCGCCCGCGTGCGGTGCACGTGGACGAGGACCCCCTGCCGGAGATGCTGCTGGAAGCCGAGCGCGGGCATCCAGACCGAGATCCACAGCCCCTGACCGGCCAGAAGCGCCAGCTCCGGCGGCAGCCCGGAGATTCCCGAGAAGTAGAGCCCGGCGAGCGGAGTGGCGGCGATGAGGAGGAGCGTTCCCGAGGTCGCTCCGCTCATCAGCCAGGCGAAGCGTCGGAGCACGCGCGCGGCGCCGGTGCGATCCAGGAGTGCCACGACCACCTCGTTGAAGGCGAGCCCGAGGCTCCGCATCGTGAAGGTCAGGCCGTTCAGGACCGGCCAGACGGCGAGCGAATCGATCGCCCGCGGCATCCGGCTGACCGCGGCGCTTCCGATCGGCAACGAGAGCAGGGTCAGCAGCGAGGTCATCGCCAGCGGGATGTAGAAGTGCAGGAAGCGCGAGAGCGTCAGCGGGGGGTCGACCCGCGGCTGGAGCGGGAGACGGTTGCGGAGGATCGGACGGACCGCGCGGTAGGAGTAGTACGCCTCCGCGCTGACGCCGGCGGCGACGGCCGCGGTGCCGACCGCGATCCCCGGAAGCGATCCGAGCAGCACGCCGATCGCGAGCACCGTGGCGTTGCTCGCCAGACGGACCACCGTTCCGATCCCGACCTGATGGGAACGCTCGTAGCGGATCAGCACGCCCTGCTGGAGCCTTCGGTAGGCGATCGTCCAGGTCCACGGCGTCATGAGCAGCATGCCGATCCGCGCCGGGCCGCGGATCTCCTCGGGGGCGCCGATCAAGCCGGCGACGACGAGGTCATACAGCGGGGTCGCGGCGATCGCGAGGTGGATCGCCGTCAGGCCGGCGCCGACGACGACCATGAAGCGATGCAGCAGCCGGTAGGAGGGTTCGTCCTTCGCCAGGGCGGTGGAGGCGGCCAGGAGCATGATCACCGGCGCCTCGACGATCAGCGCCAGCGGGAAGACGACGCCGCCGTACGCGGCGAGGCTGATCCGCGGATCGACGAGGCGCGCCATCACCGCGCTGATCATCGGCAGTTCGAGGCCCATCAGGATCCAGCTTCCCGCGAGCGGGAGCCACGTGCGGAGCACGGTGCCGTAGGTCAGCGGCGCGGAGCCTCGGGTCGGTTCGTCTGGTTGCATCCAATAGCGCAAACGAGGCGGGTGATGCGCGCATCACCCGCCCGTTCGAAGCTCTCCGTGCGGAAGGGGGGACTCGAACCCCCACGAGGGAACCCTCACTGGACCCTGAACCCAGCGCGTCTACCAAATTCCGCCACTTCCGCAAATCGATGGGAATCTCGGGCCGAAGTGGTATCCTAGCCACTCGTTAGAACGCAGTCAAGCGGAGGTACCGATGCCGTCCCCGAAACGCGGGACCCCCTCCGACGGGACCCGTCCGATCCTGGTCAATCGCCGCGCGCGCCACGACTACCAGATCCTGGAAAGGATCGAGGCGGGGATCGCTCTGCGCGGAACCGAGGTCAAGTCGATCCGCGCGCGGAAGGCCAGCATCACGGAAGCGTACGCGCAGGTGATCGGCGGGGAGGTGTTCCTGCTCCAGATGCACGTCGCCCCGTACGAGCAGGGAAACCGCTTCAACCACGAGCCGCTGCGACGCCGTCGGCTGCTGCTGCACCGCAGGGAGATCCACCGCCTCCGCCAGAAGACCGAGGAAAAGGGGCTGACTCTGGTCCCGCTGAGCCTGTACTTCAAGGGACGACACCTCAAGATCGAGATCGGGCTGGTG
>WJJW01000464.1 GCA_014729455.1 Candidatus Eiseniibacteriota bacterium | reverse complement strand
GGTAGGGCCAGTCGTAGTTGGTCGCATCGACGGCACCGACCGAGAACGTGTTGGTCAGCGTGGTGGCCCGATCGGGGGGCGAACCGATGGTCTGGCTCCCCGGCCCCTCGTTGCCGGCCGACCAGGTCGTGACGCACCCGGCCGCCTCGCAGTTGTCGATCACGGCCCACCAGCGGTCGTCGCAGTCGGTGTAGCCCTGTCCGAAGTTCTCATTGATCCGCCAGGAGTTCTGGACGACGTCGGGAACGTCGTCGACCGTCCCCGGGTCCCCGTCGGGATCGGCGAACCACTGGTAGGCGGTGATGATGTCGTTGTCGAACTCCCCGCCAACCCCCTGGTTGATGGCGTTGCAGGCGATCCACTGCGCCTCCCACGCGACGCCGACGGTGTCGCCGGAGGCGTGGCCGGCACCGCACTCGGTTCCCATCACGTGGGTTCCGTGGCCGTAGTTGTCGACCGGGAACTGGGTGTTGCCGCCGAGGACGTCGAGCCAGCACTCCTGCCAGGGGTGCTGTCCGTTGTAACCCCGCCAGCGGGTCTCCAGGGCGGGATGGTCGCCGTCGACGCCGGTGTCCAGATTGGCGACGAGACGGCCGGCTCCGGTATATCCGAGCTCGAACCAGGCCTGCGGGGCGTTGATCGCGTAGAGACCGGGGGTGATCCCGATCCCGCGCGGTCCGTCACGCAGTCCATCCGGATCCCGTTCGATTTCGGGAACCCGGAGATCGATCGGATCGATCAGGGAGGCCGTGAAGTTCGCCTCGACGAGATCGACGTCCGCACGCGCTGCGATCCGGCCGATCTCCTCCTTGGTCGCGTGAACGACGAAGAGGTTCGAGATCCAGTAGCTTGTATAGCCGAAGACCTCGCCGCGGCGAAGGCCGCCTTCGAGGTCTTCCTTCAAGGCGTTTTGCGAAGCGGCGGCGGTCGCCTGCAGCGCCTCGACGATCGTCTCGTGCGTTTCCGCGCGCGTCGCGCGGCGATCGGCGAGTTCGCGACTGAGTTCCGGGACCGGCGCCTGATCCTCGAGGTGGACGATGACGCTGAACGCGGTCCCCGGTGCAGAGCGGTTCATCTCGGTTTCGAGAGCGGGGTGGATCGTCCCCGCTTGCGCGGCGGCGGCCAGGCCGAGAAAGCCGAGGACGGTTCCCCAACGGACGAGTCTCATGCGGTCTTCCTCCTCCCGTTTTCGGGATCGAGTGTTTTCCATCAAATGCGCGGCTGCTTGCAAGCGGGAAAATCGGTCGAGGCGGGTCGGCGAGTTGCCCGGCACAAGCTGCGAAACGAGTATACCACAAACAGATGGTCCCTCGCCCGCGGGGCGAGGGACCATCTCGTGCTTTCGTGATCGCGTCGGACCCGGGTTACTTCAGGATGATCATGCGGCGGCTCTGCTCGAACGCGCCCGCCTCCAACCGATAGAAGTAGACTCCCGAGCCGACCGCTTCGCCGGACTCGTCGCGGCCGTCCCAGATCGCGTGGTGGCTCCCCGCGGTCTGCCGGCCGTCGAGGAGGACCCGCACGAGCCGTCCGCCGGCGTCGTAGATCGCCAGCCGTGCGTCGGCCGGGTTGGCCAGGCTGTAGCGGATCGTCGTGACCGGGTTGAACGGGTTCGGCCGGTTCTGCCCGAGCGTGGTCCGCGCGAACGACCCGGACTCGTCGGCGGAGGCCGGGTTCGGAACGAACGTCTCGATCGACACGTCGTCGATCGCCGCCTCGACGAGGCCGCCGTTGTTCAGGTCGCACGCCAGGAACCGGAACCGGATCTGGTCGGTCAGAGCGACCGCATCGGCGATGTCGAAGGTGACCTTGCGCCAGATGTTGTCGTTGCCGGGGACCCGCTCGAGCGGGTACCAGGTCGTTCCGCCGTCGCTGGAGACGTCGACGACGAACTCGTCGTCGACGGCGTTCCCCGTCTGGCCGTACCAGCGGTGGTAGTGGATGAACGCCCGCTCCGCGTCGCTGAGGTCGAAGAGCCGGCTGAGCAGGGTCGTGCAGCCTCCGTCGACATCCTGGGCGCCGGCCTCGCCGCCGACGGTCCCGTTGCCGGTCACGAAACAGTTCACGCCGGGATCGACGGTGTGGTCGTCCTCCGGCTGGACCGGCTGTCCGTTGTAGGTCGTGCCGACGGGATCCGCCCGGATCCAGATACCGGTCTCGGCGTCATCGCCCGTGTCGCCGAGCTGCCAGTTGTCGTCGTACTCGGCGTCGTAGGTGTAGACGAGTTCGGTGATGTACAGGCTGTAGAAGTCGTCCGGGGCCGTCGCCGGCTCGGTGCTCGACAGGCCGTTGCCGTCCTCGGCGTAGACGTAGAAGTCGATCCGGGTGCCGGCCGGCATCCCCGGGATGTCGGCAATGTAGTCGCCGATTTCGGAGACGACCGGCGTCATCTCCTCCTCGATCCATCCGCCGCCGTTCAAACGGTAGAAGAGCGAGACGGACTCCACCGTGCTCGGATCGGTGACGTGGGCGCTGATCGCGTACGGTCCGGCCGTATCCGTGGTCGCCTGCGGGTCCGAGACGTCGGTGATGAACGGTCCGGTGATGTCCTCGAGCGCGAAATCCTGAACGACCAGCTCGTTGGCGACGATCTCGACCAGCGCGCTGTCGGACCGGAACGCCGGATGGCTCGCCACGATCATGTGCAGGCCCGCCGGTCCGGAGCCCTCGTACAGCCCGGTCTCATCGGTGTAGAAGCGGTTGCCCAGATCGGCGATTCGGACCTCGGCGCCCTCGATCGGGCTGTCGTTCCAGCTCTGGTTGGTGACCATGCCCTCGATCTGGCCGAAGCCGACGGTCGCGGCGACCACGGCGGCGTAGGCGTCGACGATCCCCCAGCCGTAGGTGTTCTCCTCGCCGGTGTCGCCGAGGTCGCGGGCGGTGTCCATCAGGATCTGCTTGATCGAATCGACATCGAGGTTCGGGTTCGCCTCGCGGATCAGTCCCACGACGCCGGCCGCGTGCGGACCGGCCATCGAGGTGCCGCTGTAGTTGCCGTTGTAGCCGCCTCCGGGGACGGACGAGTAGACGTCCACGCC
>WJJW01000463.1 GCA_014729455.1 Candidatus Eiseniibacteriota bacterium | reverse complement strand
CATCTCAGGCTCCTTCCTCGCTCCAGCCGGTGGCGTCGCCCAGTATCGTCTCGTGGAGGGTCAGCCCCGCGCGCGCCATGTTCTCGCACGCGCCGAGCAGCTCGGCGGCGGTGTCGGCGACGAGCACGAGCATCCCCGCCGGCGCGGTCTCCCAGCCGACCAGGCGGCCGCGCACCTCGCGGCGCAGCTCCTTCGCTCCCTCCGCGATCGCGACGAGCCGGTCGAGCCGCCGGCTGAACTCCTCGATCGTGGACGAGTCCTGATGGTGGAGATCCTGGGCCGCGGAGACGGTCTTGTACCCTTCCTGCGCCGCCCGGACGCACAGCTCTCCGAGCCGCTCCAGGCCGAACCGGACGTCGGGCGGGGTCCGCTCGGGATCGAGCAGGAGCAGAAGATAGGCGGCCTCCTCCAGGCAGTCCCCCTGCTCCTCGAGCCGCCGCGCGGCGGGGAGGAGGCGGGCGGCGCGGCTGCGCCCCCGGGCCTCCTTCCGGAAGCGCGCCAGGATCGAGTCGCCCTCCTCCTCCCAGCGCTGGGTCCGGCGCACGTTGCGTTCGAGGAACGCGCGGTCGTTGCGCCCGACCGCCCGGATCATGTCGCGGATCGTGAGCGCCTCTTCGACCGCGAGGCCGGCGAGCTCGCGGCACGCCTCCAGCGGGCCACGCGTACGGATCCGGTAGCGATGCAGGAAGAGCCCCTTGATCCGATCCCGGATCACCAGCTCCGAGGTTCCGGCGAGAAGCTCCCGCGAGGTGATCCGCAGGATCTCCTGGAGGAACTCGATCGTCGCGCGCCGTCCCAGGATCGAGGTGATCGGCTCGCCGGCGCGGATCGATCCCGGCTCGACGACGCCGAGGGTGTCGTAGAGCAGCTCGGTCCCGCCCAGCTTGAGGAACGCCATGTGGCCGACCCGCTCGAGCGCCGCCGTCCGGAGGATCTGGATCGCGTCGGAGCCCTTGACGAACGTCCGCAGCGTGCGGCGCGCCTTGTTCCAGTCGATCAGGAAGACCAGGCTCTCGCCGATCGCGGTGAGGGTGCGGCGGAGCTCGTCCCGGTCGGGGAAGCGGATGATCCCGCGCACGAGGAAGAACCGGCTCGACTCGGGCAGCGCCTCGGATCGCTGCATCTCCTGCGTCTTCCACTCGGGGGAGAGCGGGTCGAGCAGCGACTGGAAGAACTGGAGGCGCCGGCGGTGGACGTCGGTGTAGGTGAAATCGACCGCGTTCTCCTCGACGGAGAGGATGAAGATGTGGGCGTCGGTCTGGCCGATGTCGTTCTGGAGGACGAGCCGATCCCCGATCCGGGTCCCCGTGCTCCCCAGGCCGGGATGATCGAAGCGGAGCGGGGCGGTCCGGTTGATCCCCTCGGCGAAGGCGGCGACGGCGGTGCGATCCTTCTCGGAGATTCCGTAGACGGCGATCCCGCCGATCTTCTCGCGGGCGAGCTGGCGTCCGCAGCGGCTGATCGCCTTGTGGGCGTCCATGACGACGAGGTGGAGCTTCTCGCCCCCCTGGCGGTCGGCGGAGGTCAGCCGTTCGACGACGGTCGAGTCGATCCGGTCGTCGAACCGCTCGAGAAGGTCCTCCTTCAGCCCGTCGAGCCGCCGCCGGAGATCCCGCGCCTCGGCCCGCCGGCAGCTCTCGACCCCGCCGATCATGCTCTCGGTCTCGTCGAACAGGCGCTGGACCAGCTCCCCGACCCGGGGGATCTGGATCGCGTCGTCGACCCGTCGGGCGGCGGGGATCACCGCGTCGAGCCAGGTGTCGTCGATCCCGGAGAGCATCCGCTCGAGGGAGAGGTTGTTCGGCTCGATCCGGGGGGAGAGCGCCTGGTCGTGGGCGAGCCCGATCAGCGCGAGGTAATACTTCGCCCGGTCGTTGGCCAGGAGCCCCTCGTTCAGGCGGCGCTCGACGAGGAGGGACCCCTCTCCGAGCAGATCCAGGATCTCGTGCTTCTTGGTCATGATCTTCCCTCCCGGAGGTCTCCGGAGCGATCGGGAACGGCCTTCGCGCGACGGACGGTCGGATCATCCACGAGGGGCGTTAAGAACGGGTGAAGCGGCGCCCTCCGGCAAAGTCGGTGGAGAAACGCCGAAGTGCGCATTCTCCCTCGGTGATGTCTTAATGAAAGCTTCTCCGGATACTCGTCCGGTGCGAGCGGAATCCTCCGACGATCCCGCAGAACGCGGCAGGCTGCCGCGTCACGGACGAACGTCACCGAAGCGGGTTGGGGAGGTCCCGAGCGACGATGCAAAGAGCCGATCTGCACGTGCATTCGAAGTACTCCGAGCATCCCTCCGAGTGGTTTCTCCAGCGTCTGGGCGCAGGAGAATCATACACCGAACCGGAGGAGATCTATCGGATCGCGAAGCACCGCGGGATGCGCTTCGTGACCATCACCGACCACAACCGGATCGAAGGGGCGCTCCAGCTCCGCGCCGCCCATCCCGAGGACTGCTTCACCGGCTGCGAGGTGACGACCTATTTCCCCGAGGACCGATGCAAGATCCACCTCCTCGTCTTCGGACTGAGCGAGGAGCAGTTCTCCCGGATCGAGTCGGTCCGGGAGAACGTCTATCACCTCCGGGATCTCCTCCAGTCCGAGGGTCTCGCCCACGCGGTCGCCCACGCCACCTCGCCGATCAACAACAAGCTCACGCTGGAGCATTTCGAGAAGCTGGTTTTGCTCTTCGACGTGTTCGAGGTGGTCAACGGAGGGCGGAGCCGGCCGACCAATCAGATCCTGCTGCGTACCCTGATCAGTCTGACGCCGGAGACGATCGCCCGCCTCTACGAGAAGCACGGGATCGATCCCGTCAGCCGGGATGCATGGCGCAAGGGGTTGATCGGGGGGTCGAACGACCACGCCGGCCTCTTCATCGGCAGGACCTTCACCGAAGCGGAGTCCGACACGCCCGCGCAGTTCCTCGAGGCGATCCGGACCCGGAAGACCTGGGGAACCGGGCGCCACAACGACCACCGCTCGCTCGTCTTCTCCCTCTACCGCGTCGCCTACGACTTCTCCCGCGCGAAGAGCATGCCGCTCCCGAAGGGGGTGCTCGGTCACCTGAACGGACTGCTCTTCGATCGCTCGCCGCTCACGCTGACCGATCGGATCCGCCTGAAGACGATCCAGCGGCAGAGCGGCAACGGCGGCGGCGACTCGACCGAGCGTCTCCGCCAGTTACTCCTGGATCTCGGCCGCTGGATCCGCCAGGACCAGGACGACGCCGAGGATCGGCTCTCCCTCGCGTGGGATCGGATCACCGAGCTCTCGGACACGCTGCTCGGGCTGGCGCTCCGCTCGGCCGGTTCCGAGTTGCACCGGGGCGACATCGAGGGGCTGTTGCGGACGATCTCCTCGACGCTCCCGGGCGCGTTCCTTTCGGTGCCGTTCGTCTCCTCGCTGCGCTATCTGCACCGCAATCGGCCCTTGAACGAGGAGCTGAAGCGGCGCTTCCTCGCCTCCGAGGAGGCGGGGACCCGCAAGGTCCTCTGGTTCACCGACACGCTCGAGGATATGAACGGCGTCTCGGAGACGCTGCGCAACCTCGGCTGGGTGGCGCATCGCAACGGGTATCCGGTTCGGTTGGTGACCTCGCTGGCGAAGAGCGGGGGGCGGCCGGACCTGCCTCCCGAACTGGTCGACCTGCCTCACATCCACGAGCTGCGCCTGCCGCTCTACGAGAGCTACGTCCTGCGGATCCCCTCGATCCTGCGGGCGCTGGAGCGGATCGCCGTGGAGGAGCCCGATCTGGTCTATCTGTCGACCCCCGGTCCGGTCGGGCTGATCGGTCTGCTCGCCGCGCGCCTGCTGAACGTCCCGTGCGTCGGCGTCTACCACACCGACTTCCCGATGCAGGCGGAGGCGATCGCGGACAACGAGCATCTCGCCTTCATGCTCGAGGGGTACACGAGCTGGTTCTACGCGATGTGCGACGAGATCGCCGTCCCGACGGAGGAGTACATCCGGATCCTCACCGAGAGGGGGTTCCACCCGGGCAAGATGCGCCGCTTCGACCGGGGGATCGATCTCGAGCGGTTCCGTCCGAGCGCCGACGCCCGCGCGCGGGGACGCGCCCGGCACGAACTCGGCGACGGCCCGGTCCTCCTCTACGCGGGCCGGATCTCCCGGGACAAGAACCTCGACCACCTCTTCCGCATCTCGGATCGCTTGCGGGACCGGGAACCCGGGCTGCGGCTCGTCCTCGCCGGCCACGGTCCCGATCTGGACCGCCTGCGCGAAGCCCATGGAGCGAACGGCGGAGTCCGGTTCACCGGCCGCCTCGAGGCGCCGGAGCTGGCGGAGCTGTACGCGGCCGCCGACCTCTTCGTCTTCCCGAGCGAGACCGACACGTTCGGGATGGCGGTGCTCGAAGCCCAGGCGAGCGGCCTCCCGGCGATCGTCTCCACCATGGGAGGTCCCAAGGAGATCGTCCGCGACGGCGTGACCGGCCACGTCCTTCCCGCCTCGGACCTCGGCGCCTGGGTCGAGAGGATCGAACGGATGCTCGATGCCCGCGCGCACCGGCCGGAGGAGTGGCGGGCGATGGGCGCACGGGCACGACGAAACGTGCTCGAACGGTTCGACTGGGACCGTTTCCTGACGCGGATCACCGGCGAGCCGCGCCGCGGGGCGACTCCGCCGGACCAACCCGAGGACCGCGAGGCGTCTCTCGAGGAGGTCGGTCGATGAGGATCTGCGACATCGTCCAGGCTCATACGGCCAGCAGCGGCGGCATCCGGACCTACCTCGACGCGAAGATCGGCTACCTGAAGAAGCGAACCGACTGGGAGCACGTCCTGATCGTTCCCGGAAAGTCCGATCGGGTCCGCCGGAACGGCCGCACGGCGGTCTACGAGGTGGCCGCGCCGCCGGTTCCGTTCTGCGCGCCCTATCGCATGATGGTGCGGCAGGACAAGATCGCGGCGATCCTGGCGCGCGAGCGGCCGCAGGTGATCGAGCTGGGGAGCCCGTACTTCCTGCCGGGAGCGGCACGCCGGCATCTGCGGAACCACCGGTGCGGGGTCGTCGGCTTCTACCACACCGACGTGCCCGACGCCTATGTCCGGCCGTTCACCGGCCGCGTGCTGGGTCGCCGGGCCGGAGACCTCGCGGGTGAACTGGCGAGCCGGTGGATGCGCGGGATCTACCGGTCCTTCGACGCGACGGTCGTGCCGTCCCTCGCGGTCTGGAAGAAGCTCCGCACGCTCGGGATCGCCCCGGTCTTCTATCTGAACCTCGGTGTGGACATGGAGACCTTCCATCCGTCGCGACGGTCGGAAGAGCTGCGCCGCTCCCTCGGGGTGGCGGAGGGGGGGCGCCTGCTCGTCTACGCGGGACGGTTCGACCTCGAGAAGCGGGTCGGACTGCTCGTCGAGTCGTTCGAGAAGCTCTCCGCCTCGCTCGGCGCGACCCTGCTGCTCGTCGGCGACGGCCCGTTGCGCGACCGGCTGGAGGAGGTCGCGGAGCGGAACCCGCGGGTCGTCGTGCGCAGCTATACCCGAAGCCGCGAGGAGCTGAGCGGCCTGCTGGCGTCGGCGGACCTCTACGTCACCGCCGGTCCTTCGGAGACCTTCGGCCTCTCGGTCCTCGAAGCGCAGGCCGCGGGTCTGCCGGTCGTCGGGGTCGCGGCCGGAGCGTTGCTCGAGAGGGTCACCCCGGAGAACGGGATCCTCGGACCGGTCGACGACTCCTCCGCGATGGCGGCCAACATCGAGCGGGTGATCGCCAACGGCCTGGCGAAGCGATCCGCGGCGGCCCGCGAGACGGTCGAAAGGGAGTATTCCTGGGCGGCGACGTTCCACCGGATGTTCGATCTCTACGAGACGATCACGCGCGCCAAGCTCGGAACCGCCGGAGCGGTCCAGGCGCACCGCCGCCGTCCCGGCCCGATCCGCACCTGGGGGAGGCTGGCGGCGCGAAGTCGGCCCGTTCCGGTCCATTTCGCCCGGGAAGGGCGGTGAGCGCTCCTCCCCGCGTGGAGCCGAACGGCTCGATCCCCCTTCCGTCTCTGGGGACCCTGGCGGCGCGGCTCCGCTGGGTTCTCCCGATCGGTCTGCTGCTCGGCGCGGCCGCGGCGTTCTCGATGCTCGACGCGGCGGGGATCGAGGCGATCCGCTCCTGCCAGCCCCTCTACCTGATTCCCGCCTTCCTCTTCGCGTTCCTGCCCTGGGTGACCAACTCGCTCCGGCTGATGATCTGGACCGGCTTTCTGGGCAACCGCCTGCGCTTCCGCGATGCGCTGCGAGTGGTCCTCTCCTCGGAGGTCGGCGCCGCGCTGAGCCCGACCTTGATCGGGGGGGCGCCGATCAAGGCGGGGCTCCTCGGCCGCCGCGGCTTCGGCGCCGGGGAGGCCGTCTCCCTGACGCTCCTCGCCTCGATCGAGGACACCTGCTTCATCCTGTTCGCGGTTCCGATCTCGCTGACGATCAGCGCCTCCTGGTGGATGACCCGACTTCTGCCCGGGCCGTCGGGATGGGATCTGCCGTCCCGGTTCGGCTGGGGCGCGGTCGCGCTGGTGGCGGTCTCGGTCGTCGGTGCGGGGCTCGTCCTCCGCTCGGCGCGGGTGGCGCGGTTCGCGCGCCGGGCGGTCACGGCGGTGCGCGCGACGATGCGCGACGCGGCCGCCGTCTTCCGGATGATCCTCCGCGGGGGGAAGGGACGGTTCGCGCTGACGATGACGCTCACCGTCCTGCAATGGTCCGCCCGCTACTCGGTCACGACGATGATCTTCCGCAGCCTCGGCGTGCACCTCGATCCGCCGCAGGTCATCGCCCTGCAGTGGATCGTCTACACGCTGATGTCGTTCGTGCCGACGCCGGGCGCCAGCGGGGGGGCCGAGATCAGCTTCTGCATCGTCTTCGGCGCCTTCGTGCCCGGCGGGATCCTCGGGGTCGCAGCGGCCGGCTGGCGGCTGCTCACCTTCCATCTGCCATTGGCGAGCGCGGCGCTGCTTCTCGGAGTGATCCAGATCCCCATCGGACAACGGGCGGGGCGGACCGCGACGCGGGGGTTCCGCCGGTGGTGGCTGCCGCCCTACCGCACGAGCCAGAGCTTCCGCGCGCCGGCCGATCTGTCGCCGGCGCGGCGGACCAGGTAGACGCCCGAAGCGGCGGGCCGTCCCGCCTCGTCGCGTCCGTCCCAGACGACCACCGGTCCGGCCGGGGCGTGCAGCGTCCGCACCCGTCGTCCCGTCGGATCGAGGATCTCGATCTCCTCGCCGATCAGGTGCGGCCCGGTCGGGATCCGGAACGGTGGGGATCCGGGGGAGGGATGCGGCTGCCCGAGAGCCCGCGCGGTTTCCGGCCCCACGGGATCGACCGAGACCTGCCCGGCGCCGCCGTGGAGCACCCAGTCGTTCGGGTCCAGCTCCAGCTCGATCGACGGCAGGCGGATCGGGATCTCGAAGGTCTGCTCCCGGAGCGAGTCTTCCAGAACGTGCAGGCTCGTTCCCAGCGCGTCGCGGATCTCCAGCTCGAGAGGCATCCGATAGGGAAGCCCGTCCTGGACCTGCGAAATCGTGAGCACGAGGAGCAGATCCTCCGGGGGACCGGTGACCTCGTACTCGTAGGCGTAGGCGGGGCGTCCGGGACGGTAGATCCACTGGTCGAAGAACCACCCGAGCGGGCGGCCGGTCGCCTCCTCGAAGGCGGCGCAGAGATCCTCGGTGTCCGCGTTTCCGTAAGCGTGCCGGTCCGCGTAGAGGTTCAGCCCGTCGAAGAACCCCTCGTCGCCCAGGACGCCCCGGAGCATGTGCAGCACCCAGGCCCCCTTCAGGTAGACGGTGGTGTTGAACAGGAATTCGGGCGGCACGATCGGCCCCGGGAAGCTCTCCCGCCGCATCCCGTGGATCCACGCGCGGTAGCCCGCCTCGAACCCGAGCTGCGACTCGAACCAGATCGCCTCCGAGAAGCGGGCGAACCCCTCGTTGAGCCAGATGTGGTCGAAGGAGGCCGGCGTGACGAGGTCGCCCCACCACTGGTGCGCCAGCTCGTGGGCGACGAGCCAGTCGTTGTGGTCGGTGCCGTCGATCGCATACTCGCCGTAGGAGGTCAGCGTCTGGTGCTCCATCGCCCCTCCCCAGGAGAACTCGGCCATTCCGTACTTCTCGCCGGGGAACGGGTACGGGCCGAACCGCTCCTCGAAGGCGCCGATCATCGCGCCGGTCCGTCCCCACGAGCCGAGCGCCAGGTCGAAGTGCTCCGGGTAGGCGAGGTACAGCAGAGGGAGCGGCTCTCCGGTGGCTCCGACGTAGACGTCGGTTCCGACCGCGTAGTTCGTCGCCGCCACGCTGACGAGGTAAGGGGCGATCGGGAACGACTCGCGCCAGGTCATCGTGCGCCGGCCATCCTCGATCCGGTCGGAGACGAGAACGCCGTTGGAGCCGGCGTAGAGGGATGCCGGGACCTCCAGCTCGATCGTCGCGGTCATCTTGTCGTCCGGCCGGTCCTTGCACGGCCACCAGCTCGAGGATCCGTACGGCTCGCTGAGCGTGTACGCCGCGGGGATCCCGTCGCGGCGCTCGAAGGAGAAGCCGAGCAGCCCTTCCTCCGGAGGATGCCCGGCGTACTCGATTGTGACCGCGACCTCCTCCCCGGGTTCGAGCGCGGGTTCGAGGGAGACCGTGAGGATCCGGTCGCGGTGCGCGTATCCGGCGGCGGCCGTCCCCGCCCAGCAGCGCAGGACCTCGAGCGAGTCGGTCAGATCCAGCCGCAGCGAGTCGAGCGGCGCGGTCGCCCGGAAGCGGTGCGTCGCCCGACCGTAAATCGTCTCCCGCTCGAAATCGAGATCCAGCGAGAGGTGGAGGTCGAGGCAGTCGAACCCCCGGTCCATCGCGGCCGGGAGCGCGCGCGACTGCCCGCGCTTGCCCATCAGGGAGACCGGATCGTCCGGCGGGCGAGGCTGCGCCCCCGCCGTCCCGGCGAGGAGGAGCAGCAGGGCGGCGACCCGGACGGCGGCCATCAGATCCTCTCGGTGGCTCCGAACCGCTCCGCCAGGGTCGCCTCGGGAACCCCGCGAAGCTCGAGCAGGCGGAGGATCGTCCGGCCGACCTCGCTGTTGGGGGTCGAGGCGCCGGCGGTGACGCCGATCACGGCCGGTCCCTCGGCGAGCCAGTCGGCGGTCACCACGGGATCGGGATCCCCGATCGGCTTGTGACGGAGCCACCGGCGGGACAGGAGATCGTTCGCCCCGGCGATGTGGTAGGAGCGCGTCGACCGGCTTCCGATCTCGAGAAGATGGCCCGTGTTGCTGCTGTTGTACCCGCCGATCACGACGAGGAGGTCGAGCCGCTCCTCGAGCATCTCGTGGACCGCATCCTGCCGGTCCTGCGTCGCACTGCAGATCGTATCGAAGCTGCGGAAGTGCTCGGCGAGCCGTTCCTCGCCGTAGCGGCGGATCATGCTGCGGCGCAGCCGATCGGCGATCTCGAGCGACTCGGAGGAGAGCATCGTGGTCTGGTTGGCCAGACCGACCGCGCGGAGGTCGCGGTCGGGATCGAAGCCGGGCGAGCTGACCGGAGCAAACTCGCGGAGGAACTCCTCGGCGTCGAGTCGTCCCTCGATCATCGCGCCGACCCGTTCGGCCTGCTCGAGGTCCCGGACCACCAGATACGCCCCGCCCCGCTCGCGCACCTGCGAGCAGGTCGCCCGCGTCTCCTCGTGAGCGTGCTTGCCGTGGACGACCGCGGTGTAGCCGTCCCGCGCGTACCGGCCGACGCTCTTCCAGACGTTGAGGACCGACCCGCAGGTCGTGTCGACCAGGGTCGCGCCGAGGTTCTTGAGCCGGTCGAGCGCGTCCCGCTCGATCCCGAACGCCGGGATCAGGACGACGTCCTCGGGGGTCAGCCCGCGCAGCCGCTCCTCCGGTCCCGCCCCCTCCGGCAGGCGATGGATCCGCATCTCCTCCAGCCGGCGGTTGACCCGCGGGTTGTGGATGATCTCGCCGGTGATGAAGATCCGGCGGTCGGGGAACCGCTTGCGGGTCTCGTAGGCGTACTCGACGGCGCGATCCACGCCGTAGCAGAAACCGAACTCCCGGGCGAGACGGATCGTCACGCCGTCGGCCTCGAGGCGGCGGTCGTGATCGACGAGCCATTCGACGACGCGGCTGCGGTAGTCCCCCTCGAGGAGCGGGCGGATCTCGGCGGTGTTGCCGAAACCCTTTCTCACGTAACGAGATTCGCTCATTCGTCTCCCTTCGGCGACCGGTCTCCCTGATTGTACCGGAGAATCCCCCGCCCCCGTCAGGGGGGATCGGGACGGCGCCGGCTTCGACGGCTTCAACGCCTTGGCCGAGCGGCGGTTCCGGGTCTCGCCGGAGTGGAGCCGGGTCGAGGTCCGGCCGATAGCAATAGGGAGGCGCGGCCGGAGCCGCCGCGATGCCGAGGGGGAGACATGAACGAATCGATCGCCACGCGGATTCCGTTGCTCGACGACCACATCGGGGGGTTCCTCGGAGGGAAGGCGTACCTCGTCTTCGGGGAGGGGGGATCCGGCAAGAGCCTGCTGGGTCTCCAGTATGCGCTCCGCGGGGCCGAGTCGGGTGAACCGGCCGTCTTTCTGACGCTCGACCGGCCGGGCGACCTGATCGCCCAGGCGGAGAGTCTCGGCCTGGAACCGGCCCCGGCGCTCGAGCGCGGCGATCTGATCCTTCTGGAGTACGACCAGGACGTCACGGGTCGGATCATGCGGTACGGCTGGAAGCCGTTTCTCGAGCGGCTGGGGGAGCTCCGCGCGGAGAAGCCGATCCGCCGGATGGTCTTCGATCCGATCCATCCGCTGTTCGCCGGGTCGACCGAGGAGGGACGGCTCCGCTACGACCTGCGCTACCTCGTCGAGACGCTGGAGGAGTGGGGCTGGACGACGCTCTTCCTCAACGACCGCGGTGCGACGCAGGGACACCCCTCGCTCTACCGGGTCTTCTCGGAGATCTGCCACGGCCTGTTCGAGCTGCAGGACGAGGTCGAGAACCTCGAGTCGAACAAGTACCTGTTCATCCACAAGCTGCGGCAGCCCTCGGATCGGATGCGCAAGATCCCGTTCCAGATCGTGCAGGGGAAGGGGAT
>WJJW01000462.1 GCA_014729455.1 Candidatus Eiseniibacteriota bacterium | reverse complement strand
TCCCGCTACTACCCGGACTCCCCGAACCGAGCCGGCGCGCTCCCCGTCGAGATCGAACCGGGCGGGACGAGCCCGCACCTGCAGCTCCGGCTCGCCGAATCCGGAGGAACGGTCCGCGCGCGGATCGTTTCGGAAGACTCCGGCGAAGGGATCCCGGGGCTCCTCGTCGAGGCCCGCTCGGGAGGCTTGCAGTCGTTCGCACGAACCGGCCCGGACGGATCGGTCGCGATCCCGGGCGTGCCGGCCGGGAGCGTGACGCTGCGGACCCGTCCGGACGACGTGCGCAGCGTGACCGGCGCCCACGCGATTCGCTATGCGCCCGGGGTCCCCGACTCCACCGACGCCCTGCGACTGGACCTCGACGACGGCGCGTCGGTCGACTTCGGAACCGTCCCGATCCCCGAGGGAGGGCGGATCAAGGCGACGGTGCTCGATCCCGACGGAGAGCCCTGGCCCGCGATCCCCGTGGTGCTGCGATCCGACGCCCCACCCTTGCGGCGGGTCCATCCGACCGACGCGGACGGCCGGGTCACCTTCGGGGGGCTCGCGCCCGGGGACTACCGCCTCTGGGCCGACGCGCGCGGCACGGTCGGCGTGAGCGAAGCATGGGACGGCTCCCGGGACACGCTCTCCTCGGAGCCGCTCGCGGTCGAGCGCGGCAGCCTGATCGGACGGATCACGATCACCCCGGATCGCGGAGGGAGGATCCTCGGGGCGGTCCGGCACGAGAACAGCGGAGCGGGTCTTCCCGGGCTGGAGGTCCGCGTGTTCCCGTCGGACGATCCGACGGCGTTCCGCTCCGACACGACCGACGCGATCGGTTTCTACCAGGTGCTCGGTCTGCCGACGGGATCCTACAAGGTCCACGTTCCGGCGATCCGTCGCTACTACCCGCAAGCCGACTCGCTCCAGGAGGCGCGGTCGGTCTCCGTGACCGAGCCCGAGGCGGTCAGCAGCATCGACGTGCGCGGGCTGCCGGACCCGGAGTGCACGCTCGGTCCCGGCGCCGCCGCGGTCATCGAGGGAACGGTCGAGGCCGACTTCGCGCGATTCCCGAGCGCCCGGGTCGTCGTCTGGTCCGAGGAGGACACCGCCTCGATCACGGTCACCGGGGAGGGACTCTACCGCCACGACTGCCTCGAGTCCGGAACCTACCGGGCGGCGATCCTGCCGGACGGCGTCTACCGCGCGCAGTACCATCCCGGCGTTTCGGATCCCGACAGCGCGGCGACCATCTCGGTCGCTGCCGGTGACTCGGTGAGCGCGATCGACTTCGAGCCGGAGCTCGGGGTCGTTCTCGAAGGGAGCATCGCCTCCGCCGACCTCCGGATGCCGATCGAGGGCGTTCCGGTGATCGCCGACCTCGAGGGTACGGAAGTGTCGATCCACACCGTCACCGGAGATGGCGGCGGTTTCCGGATCGACCGCCTTCCGGACGGCACGGGTCTGCCCGCCGGCCGATGGATCGTCCGGACCGATTCGCTCACCGTGGTCCGGGTCGCCGTGACGCCGGTGCGACGGATCGCATTGTCGGCCGCGCGGGTGCCGGGCGGGGTGGCGCTCTCGTTCGCGCTGCCGGACGGCGCCACCGACTGGACGCTCGAGCGGATCGCGGGCGGGCGGCTCCCCGAGCCGGTGACCGGCGCGGACCGGCATCCGGACGGACTGCGCGCGGCGACCTGGCGGGATCCCGATCCGCCCCCGGGAGCGCTCTATCGGCTCACCGCGCGGCTGCTCCGATCCGGCGGGACCGACACGCTCCGGTCCGAATGGATCGCCGCGCCGCCGGCCGCTCCGGTCCCACGCGCGCTCTACCCGCAGCCCTGGAGCGGACGCGGACCCCTGATCCTCCCGGTTCCACCGACGGCGGGCGAGCCGGTCGACCTCTTCGGCATCGACGGCGCCCGGGTCCGGCGCCTGCGGCTCCAGGGAACCGATCGGATCTCTCCGGAGCGGTTCGCCGGACTGCCATCGGGCGTCTACTTCCTGCGCTGGCGGGACGTCGCCGGAGCCGAGCGGATCCACCGGCTGGTGCTGGATCGATGAGCGAGCGGACCGATCTCTCGGCGATCCTCACCCGGGCGCTGCTCGCCGCCGCGGCGACCCGCGCCGCGAAGGAGAGAACCGGATCACCAGATCCATCCATGGTCTCGGAGCAGGCGCATCGCCTCCTGGCCGACCTGATCACGCTGCTTCTGCTCGAACTGGAGGGGCTGGTCGAGACGCCCCTGAAATCCCGCACGCGGATCCGCCTCGGCGCCCGGCCGAACAGCCGGATCCTCGCCGACTGGCCGGAACCGCCGCGGGAGGCTCCCGCGGCAGACCTCTTCTCCACCGGCTCGGTGCCGCCTCCGCTTCCGATCGCATCGGGACCGGAGGCGTTCTTCCAGAAGCTGCTCGACTCGGCCCGGCGGACCGCGTCGTTTCTCTGGCTCGATCCGCCCGCGATCGAGGAGCTGATCCGATGGCTCCTGCCGGTGATCGGACGATGCGCGCCGGAGGACGATCCGGTCGGATGGATCCACGCGCACGCGCAACGCCACCACCTGGTGATGGGGCAGGGAAGCCGGCTCCGCTTCCAGGTCGATCGCGCGCGCGGGAGGAGCCACGGGGTCCTCTACACGCCGCCGCCGCTCACCGAGGCGCTTGTCGAGGCGGTCCTGTACACGTGGCGGGAGCTCGAGGCGGGGGAGAACGGGACGCTGTTCGGAGCGCGCGGCGCGGCGGTCGGTCCCCCGAAACGGATCCTCGATCCGTCCTGCGGAAGCGGGCAGTTCCTGCTGTCGATCGCCCGCCACCTGCTCGACGAACGGACGGGGACGCCGGAGGAGATCCTAGCGATCTTCCAGGGGATGCATGGGGTCGACATCGATCCCGGGGCCGCGACCCTCGCGGCGTTCAACCTCTCCCTCCAGTCGGTGCGCGCGCTTTCCGGCACGCAGGGGACCGACGCGCCGACCGTGGTCCGGTGGATGGAGGAGCGGCTCGGTCCCGGTTTCCCCTGGTTCCTCGGCGGGCAGATCCATCAGGGCAACGCCCTGTTCCTCGCCACCACCGAGGAGGGGACGACGTTCCGCTGGACCGACCGGTTCGCCGAGATCTTCGCGGACGACCGCCCCGGGTTCGATCTGGTGATCGGGAACCCGCCATGGGTGAGCTACGGTCTTCGCAATCGCTCCGGTCCGGAGGAGGAGGAGTCCGCCTACTTGAGACGCCTCTACACCTTCGGTGCACAGTACAAGCTGAGCCTCTACCCGCTCTTCATCGAGCTGGCGCTGCGTCTGACGCGGCCGGGAGGGCTGCACGGGTTCCTCGTTCCCGATTCGTTCTTCACCGGACGGCATTTCTCGCGAATCCGAGAGCATCTGCTCGAGACGTGCCATCCGCTGCAGTTCTGCCTCGTCGAAGCGGGACCCTGGCCGGGCGTCCACGTCGGCCACACGGCGTTCTACTGCGTGCGCCGGCGCCCGGCCCCCGGCGAGCATCGCAAGGTCCGCACCTGCGTGGTGCAGATCCCTCCGGCAGGGCAGAGGCGAAGGAAACCGCCGTCCGGCGGGACCCCGCTCTTCTTCGGCGGCGTGCACGGGACCGCGCCGGTCGTCGTGGATGCCGAAGTCCTCCAGACCACGCCGCACAAGAGCTTCCGGATCTACCGCACCGAGGGGGAACGTCGCTTCGTCGAGCAGATGGAACGGAGCCGCCGCCGCCTGGACGACCTGATCGACACCTATTCCGGGCTCATCGCGCGGCACGGTCAGGAGAGCGTCACCGGGCCGCCGGAGGAGACGTTCGTCCTGCGGGATCGGAGCGGGGTGACGCAGTACCGCGATCCGAACCCGGCGCGGAGCTGGAAGCCGGCACTCCACAGCGGCGCCGAGGTCGAGCCGTTCCTCGTGCGCTGGAAGGGCGGGAGGCTGTACGTGCCGGACGATCCCGAGCGGCTGCGGACGGTCTACAAGAGCGGGTTCGACCTGCGGCGGTACGTGCAGTCCAAGATCCTGCTGCGGCAGACGGGGGATCGACTGATCGCCGCCCGCGACACGACCGGGTTCTTCTGCTTGAACAACGTGCACATCCTCAACTCCGGGGAGCAGCCGGAGGTCGACCTGCGGTTCGTCTGCGGTCTGCTGATGAGCGAGCCGATCCAGAGCTACTACCAGGCGGTCGCGCTGGAGACCGGGCGGCCGCTCGCGCAGGTCGATCTCGCCACTTTGCGCACGCTGCCGTATCCGTCGGATCGCCGGGGGGATCCCTACGGGCGGGTGATCGCGCCGGCGGATCGGGACGCGCGCGCCGCGGAGGCGGAGGAGCTGGTCGACCCGGCGTTGCAGCGCGGGGAGCCGGAGCCGATCTTCCGGGCGATGCGGGCCGCGCGCGCCGCGGGGGATACGGATCGGATCACCGCCGCGGTCGCACGGGTGGTGGAAATCCTGGAGGAAGAGGCGCCGGAGATCGACGGCGACGGGGCCAAGCGGGCGCTGGACGGGGCGATGCGGGCGCTGTTCGGGATGGACGAGAACGGCCGGAGTCCCTGATCGGCGGGTCGCGGCCCGCGCCCTTTCGAGGCCGGTCGGGCCGCCTCACCGGGCCCGGTTGCGCCACGCCCTCTCGCAGGCCGCCCGCTCCGCGGCGCCCTTGGTCGGATCGGTCAGACAATCGGCGAGCCGTCGCAGCGCCTCCTCGTCCCCCGGCAGCGCATCCTCCGGCACGCGGAAGGTCGCACCGTCTGCCAGCGGATACGAGAACGGGTTGATCTTCTCCTTGTAGGTCGTCACCTCCCGCCCCGCGCCGAGGCGGACGGCGACCTCCCAGAAAAACGACTCCGACCACCCATTGCACTTCCGCCACTCGATCGTTCCGTCGTCGCAGAGGAAACGATCCCAGAGCTTGTCGTACTCGGGTCCGAAGCTCTCCTCGCCGCCGCCCAGTCCGGAGGCGCCCGGAAGGCATCGGTCGCAGTGGTCGGGATCGTCGGAGCAGGCGGTGCCGTGCCCCACGATCGCCAGATGCATGATGCAGCAGCAGTCGGGATGCTCCTCGAAGAAGTCGCGCATGCAGACGGCGAATCCGGTCAGATCGTGCGCGGAACAGTCGACGGTGAAGTCGGTGAGCCATTCGGTGACGTCCTGCCCGGCCTCCTTCTGGGTCAGGATCGTCCAGCCGCAGTCCTCGTCGTCGTCGGCGCACCAGGGAACCACCGTGACCGCGACCTCATCGGCGCATCCGTCGTCGCCGAGAAGCCGCAAGCGGACGTCCCGCAGCCCGGCGCTCGGGGCGGTCCCTTCGACCCAGAGGCGCTTCGGCAGCCGGGAGGCGGCATACTCCTTCGGCAAGCGCACTTCGCGCCGGCCGCGGCGGTCGTTCCAGACACGGATCTTCCCTCTCGAGAGCTCGCTCTTCGATAAGGTGACCGAGCCGGTGCGGGGCGCGCGGTCGAGCCGGATCTCGAGAAGCTCCTCTTCCTCGACATCCCCGTCTTCGTTCCAGACCGTCTCCGCGCCGCCGCACTCCTCCCACGGATCGGCGACGCCGCCATGGGCGGCCGTCGGCTCCTCGACGACCGCGAGATCGACGCGTCCGATCTCGATCGCGCGCGTGATCGTCTGCTCGGGGTCGACCGCCTGCAGGCCGCTGTCGCGGATCTTGACGACGATGGTGTCCCGGCCCGCCTCCTCGGGAGCCCGGTAGACGGCCGTGGACCGGCGCCCGCGGGTCGTCACCGTCTCCCAGTACGTGCCGCGATCCCCGGCGAACGTTCCGCGGCGGGCGGTCCATTCCACGACCGTCTCGTCGGGCAGCTTCCGCTCGCCGCCGGCGTCGCCGCACTCGCCGGTGCATTGCAGGAGGACCGTGTCGTCGTCCGTCAGGAGCGTCGTCGCCCGGCAGAGCCGGAGCTGCCCGACGCAGAGCCGCCCCGGGGCGTCGACGGAGGTCGACGGGTTCGGCCAGACGGTCCACTCTTCCTCGACCGGCGGGCAGGCGGAGGCGTCCGGCCGGCGCGCGGTCAGTCGTCCCCACGTCGGGAACGCGTCGAGCACGACCGACTCCCGCTCGTACCCGCATCCCTCATCGCGGGTCGTGCGCAGATAGACGCGGGTGTCGACCGGATCGTCGTTGCCTCGGCCGTCCCGGACCACGCATCGGATCGTCGCACGATCCTCTTCGCCGACCAGCAGCGTCGGGACGTGGTAGATCGTCGAAGGACCATCGGTGGAAGACAAATATCCGTTCCCCTCCTCGACGACCCACTCGTAGCGGACCGGATCGACGATCTCGATCCGCTTCTCGGAAACCCCCTCGTCGTCGAGGCAGGTGCAGGTCTGGACCAGATCGTCGAGATCGGTCGCGGTGGCCACCAACGGGATCCCTCCCTGGGGAAGCTGCGCCCACTCCCGCTCCTCCGGGTGCAGAAGCTCCGCCTGGATTCCCGCTCCGGCGTGGATCGAGTCGGCGAACTCGCAACGGTCGGGCTCCCCCTCCGGCGGGGGAATCGGCGGCGGCGGCACGCGGGGCGGTTCCGTCTCCTCCGGCGGCACGGTGGTCCCGCCGGCGAAGAGGAGCGGGATCTGCAGCTCCGCCCGGACCGAGACGTCCGTCGGCCACGCCGTGTCTCCGGCGGGACGCTCGACCCTCGCCGCGGTCGCGAACGACTCGACCGACAGAGCGATCCGCTCGGAAAGAGGGAAGACGAGGCCGACGCTCAGCAGCGGACCCCATTCCCAGCGGGGATCGGGCTCATCGGCCGTGAACTCCTCTCCCCCGAGCTCGGCGATCGTCTCCTCCGTCGTGACGCGGGTCGCGTGCGCGCCGCCGCCCAGGAACGCTTGCATCCGCTCGCCGTCGAAGCGGCGGCGAGCCAGCGCTTCGATCCCGATCGCCCGGAGATCGGTCCGCAACGACCCCTCTCTCGTGGCCGGTCCCTCGCTCGTCTCCAGCTGGACCGGAAACCGGGCGTCGGCCCGCCCCTTCGACGAGGACAAGGCGAGACCGACCCGCCAGCGCTCCGCCAGTGCGCGTTCGAAGGAGAGCCCGAAGAGGATCTCTCCGGTCCGTTCGAAGGAGGAGGGCTCCCCCCCGATGACGAACGCCCCACCCAGTCCTTCGGCGATTCGTTCGTAGAGAGCGGGGCTGGCTTCGAGGCTCTCCTGCAAGCCGGTCGCGCCGCCCGCGTCATAAGGGGCGGCCCGGTCGTCGCCCGGCGCACGCCCCCCGACGAAGAATCCGACGCGCCAGGGGGAGACTTCACGGGGGGAGTTCGCGCACGCCGCTTCGACCCCGGGGATGAGCAAGAGCAGCAGCCATGCTGCGATTCGTCCTGGTCTCATCGCGACACCTCCTGCGGCTGCGCTGAGGATCGGCGTCTGTGATCCCCCCGTCAAATCGACTCCGGAGTGGCGGCCAACCGGCGGTTCGCCAAGTGGATGGAGGAAAATCCCGGCGCGAGGATGTCCCGCTTGACGAATGTCGTCACAACAAGTATTGTCCCTCCCATGAAGCGAGATCCGAAGACCCTCGAGCACGAGGCCTTCATCGCGCTGCAGCGGCTCGCCGGCCGGCTGGTCAGCGAGACGGAGCGGTTCCTGAGGCCCTGGAGTCTCTCGGCGAGCCAGCTCAACGCGCTGCGGATCCTCCGCGGCGCCGCGCCCGGCGGGCTATCCTGCCGGGAGGTCGCCGAGCGGATGATCACCCGGGATCCGGACGTCACCCGCCTCCTGGATCGCCTCGAGAAGATGCGGTTGGTGAAGAGGACGCGGGAGTCGACCGACCGGCGGGTGATCCGAACCCGGATCACCGGCGACGGCCTGGCGCTGCTCGAGCGGATCGATCGACCGCTCGCCGAGCTGCACCTGCGCCAGCTCGGGCATCTCGGCCCGGACCGCCTTCGGTCCCTGCTTGCCCTCCTCGACGCCGCGGGGGATCGTGGCGACGAGGATCCAGACCCGAAACCAGAGAACAACGAAGCCCTCCACCGATAGACGAAGTCGAAGAGAGGACTACGGAAGGAGAACGACGTGATGCGCAAGACCCGATCGATCGTCCTGGCGGCCGCGCTGGTCGCCTTCGCGGCGGGCCTGGCCCCGGCCGCCACCTATGATCTCGATCCCGCACACACCCAGGTCATGTTCAAGGTCAAGCACATGGGGATCGCCACCGTGACCGGCAAGTTCAAGGACTTCAGCGGAACCGTCGAGTTCACCCCCGGCGAGCTCGAGCAGGCCGACGCCTCGGCGACCATCCAGACCCAGAGCGTCGACACCGGCATCGACGACCGGGACAACCACCTGCGCAGCGACGACTTCTTCTCCGCCGAGAAGTTCCCGGAGATCAAGTTCCAGAGCACCGAGATCCGCAACGTCGAGGGGGACGAGTTCGAGGTCGTCGGCGATCTGACGATTCGCGACGTCACCAAGCAGGTCGTCCTCGACGGGACGTTCAACGGCCAGGTCGTCGACCCCTGGGGCAACGAGCGGATCGCCTTCTCCGCCGAGGGGAAGATCAACCGCAAGGAGTTCGGCCTGCAGTGGAACAAGCTCCTCGAAACCGGCGGTCTGGTCGTCGACGACGAGGTCCGGATGATCCTCGAGGTCGAGGCGATCAGGCAGAAGGGGTGATCGCGGGATCGAACCGGCCGGGGATCTCGGTCCCGCAATCGGGACAGCGATTCCCGGCCAGTGCGTACTCCTCGATCCGGTGCCAGCTCCGGCGGATCAGGGCGCGCCCGCAGTCCGGGCACCAGGTGGTTTGCCCGTCGTCGTCGAGGACGTTGCCGACGTAGACGTGCCGGATCCCCTCCTCGCGCGCGATCGCCCGGGCCCGGAGCAGTGCCGACGGCTCCGTCGGCGGCAGGTCGCGTAGCTTGTAGTCGGGATGGAACGCCGTGAAGTGCAGCGGGACGCCGTCGCCGAGATTGTCGAGAATCCAGCGTGATTCGGCGCGGACCTCCTCGTCCGAGTCGTTCTTGCCGGGGATCAGGAGGGTCGTGATCTCGAACCAGACGTCGGTCTCCCGCTTCAGCCAGACCAGCGTGTCGAGGACCGGCTCGATCTCCGAGAGGGTCAGCTTGCGGTAGAAGC
>WJJW01000461.1 GCA_014729455.1 Candidatus Eiseniibacteriota bacterium | reverse complement strand
GGTCCGGACACGGTGGCGAAGCTGTTGAACCTCGCGCCCGGCGACCTGCAGGAGAAGATGCTGGAGTCGATCGGATCGAAGAGCACGGAGCTGGCGGGGCGGATCCGTTCGAACATGTTCACGTTCGAGGATCTCTTGAACCTGGACCAGCGCGGCATGCAACGGCTCATGCGGGAGATCGACTCGAAGGAGCTGGCCCTCGCCTTGAAGGGGGCGAGCGAGGAGATGCGCCGGCACGTGAAGGGGGCGCTGTCGAAGCGGGCGGCGGAGAGCCTCGAGGAGGAGATGGAGCTGCTCGGGCCGGTGCGGGTGCGGGACGTCGAGGCGGTGCACGCGAAGACGGTCGACGCCGCGCGGAAGCTCGACGCCGACGGCGAGATCATGCTGCGCGGGCAAGGCGAGGAAGATGAGTTCATCGAGTAGCGCCGCCGGATCCTGGGTTCCGCTGGACCTCAAGTCGGCCGGGCGCGGAACGCCGCCGGCCGACGCGGCGGATGCCGGGCGAGAAGCCGGGACGGTCGAGGAGCTGGTCCCCCTCGACCTGGCCTCGCGGACCGATCCCGCAGCGCCGGCGATGGAGGGACCTGACCCGCAGCCCGGCTTCGAGGAGGGATACGCCCAGGCGCGAAGCGAGCGGAGCCGCGAGGTCGGAGCGCTGCTGGAGCGGCTCTCCGCGGCGGCCGTGGAGCTCGCCGAGGAGCGGAAGAAGCTGCACGAAGCGTTCGTCCGATCGGTGAGCGGGCTCGCGATCGGGGTCGCTGCGAAGGTGATCGATCGGGAAGTAGCTGCCGATCCCGGCGTCGTCCGGAACCTGGTCGAGCAAGCGCTCGAAGGGGTGCCGGAGGACCCGGCGGTGTCGGTCCGGATCCATCCGGACGACCTGGCCGCCCTATCGGACGAGTCGGGGGAACCGCCGGAGAGAAGGCCGGGAGGAGCGGTCCAGTGGACGGAGGATCCGGGCCTCGCTCGGGGCGACTTCGTCGTGGAGTCGCCGTCCCGCGTCGTCGACGGGAGAATCCGCACGGCGCTGAAGGATCTCTATGACCTTCTCGAATACGAGTAGCTCTCCGGACAACGCGCTGTCGGCCGACTGGATGCGGGATTCGCTCGCGAAGATCGCCGGGGCGCCGCGGTTCGTCGTGTCCGGCCGCGTCGCTCGGGTCGTCGGTCCCGTCGTCGAGGTCTCCTCCCTTCCGATCGCCGTGGGCGAGATCTGCCGGATCGCCGTCGAGGAGGAGGAGTCGGTCCTGGCCCAGGCGGTCGGTTTCCACGCCGACGGGGTCTTCCTGATGCCGCTCGGGGAGGTCCTGGGGATTCGACCGGGTGCGCGGGTCACGCCGCTGGGCCGCCCGCTCTACGCGCGAGCGGGCGAGAACCTGATCGGCCGGGTGATCGACGGTCTCGGCAGTCCGATCGATGCGCGCGGCCCGGTCCGGTCCGATCGACGCCGCCCTCTGACGGCGGGGCGGACGAACCCGCTCGATCGCGACCCGATCCGCACGCCGCTGGGAACTGGGATCCGGGCCATCGACGGTCTTCTCACCCTCGGCAAGGGGCAGCGGATCGGAATCATGTCCGGGAGCGGAGTCGGCAAGTCGGTCCTGCTGGGGATGATCGCCCGGCAGACGAACGCCGACGTCAACGTCATCGCCCTGCTCGGGGAGCGCGGGCGGGAGGTGCGGGAGTTCATCGAACGGGATCTCGGCGACGGTCTCGGTCGATCGGTCGTGGTCGTCTCGACAGGGGAGGAGCCGGCCGTCGTGCGCGCGAACGGCGCCCTGCTCGCCACGGCGATCGCCGAGGAGTTCCGAGCGACGGGGAAGGACGTGCTGCTGATGATGGACTCGGTGACGCGCGTGGCGATGGCGTGGCGGGAGATCGGGTTGGCGGTCGGCGAGCCACCGACGACCAAGGGCTACCCTCCGTCGGTGTTCGCGGCGTTGCCTCGTCTTCTGGAGCGGGCGGGAACGAACCGCAGCGGAAGCGTCACGGGGCTCTACACCGTGCTCGTCGAAGGGGACGACTTCAACGAACCGGTCGCCGACGCGGCGCGCTCGATCCTCGACGGCCACATCGTCCTGTCGCGCCAGCTCGCGAACGCGAAGCATTACCCGGCGATCGACGTGCTGCAGAGCGTCAGCCGCGTGCGCGACGCGGTGATCCCACCGGATCACCTGGAGGCGGCCCGGACGATCCTCCGCCTCGAGGCGGCCTATCAGTCGCACGAGGATCTGATCGCCGTCGGCGCCTACAAGCAGGGGGTGGATCCGATCGTCGACGCGGCGGTCGACCTGCGTCCGCGCTTGAAGGAATACCTTTGCCAGGACTCGACGGAGGTCTCGAACCTCGATGACGCCAGGAACCGGATCGAGCGGCTCGCCGTCGAGGCGGATCGGCGGATGACGGGAGGAGCGGCATGAGACGGTTCGTCTTTCGGCTCGAGCGGTTGTTGAAGCTCCGCGAGGAGAAGGAGAGGGAGCAGGCGCGGGGCCTGGGCCGCGCGCTGCGTCGTGAGGAGGAGCACCAGCTTCAGCGGTCGCATGCGGAGGGGAACCTGTCGCGCTGCGCGAACCAGATCGCGGAGGGTATGCGAGGGGTCGTCTCCGCCGGGACGATGGGGAACCTCCGGATCGCGTTCCGGGCGGCGGCGGAAGGGGTCGAGGAGGCGAACCGGTCCCTGCAGGAGGCGCGGGAGGAGGTCCGGGCGGAGCGGGACCGCTACACCGAGGCGCGTCGAGACCGCCGTGTGCTCGAGAAGCTCCGGGAGAAGGGACGCGCGGATCACGAGACGCGAAGCGCTCGGAAGGAGCAGTCGGAGATGGACGAGATCGCGGGAAGACGTCGTACCGAAGGACGAAACCGATGAAGCGGCTCATCATG
>WJJW01000460.1 GCA_014729455.1 Candidatus Eiseniibacteriota bacterium | reverse complement strand
GGCGAACGCCGGCACGGCGCCGGGATCGTCACCGTCGAGGTAGTCGGAGTCGGACGGCTCCCGCTGCGCGTAGCCGACCGATCCGTAGAAGTCGATTCGTGGCGAGAGGTTGTGCTTGATCCCGAGCCGCGGGTTGACGAAGTCGTGGTCGACCTCGAACTCGTACCCCTTGAAGTTGCCGATCCTCGCCTGGCGGTAGTCGTAGCGGTGGCCCTGGTACTGCAGCGCGGCGGTCAGGATCGTTCGCTCGAGCACCGGCACCTGGATCTGGCCGTACCCCTCGAAGCTCGTCTTCTCGGTGTCGTAGCTGTAGTAGCGGTCGAGCGGACCGGCGAGGACGTCGACGTCGGTCCAGACGATCTCGCCGTAGTGCGCCGCTTCGTACCGGCGCAGTCCGGCCCCGAAGGTCCCCGTCCCGCCGGCGAGCGGGATCTCGATCTGCGGGAGCAGTCCCCAGTAGTGGTTCCGGAGCCAGCGCCGCTGGACGAGATCGGTTTCCTCGACGATCGTCGAATCGGGCATCAGGATCGACTCGAACCCGTAGTCGTAGAAGTCGCGATCCTCCTTGAACTGCTCGAAGAAGCCGTCGCCGTCGACGTAGTAGGCGGTGTTCGTGATCGCCAGGTCGCTCCGGATCGGGATCTCGCTGGTGATCGAGCCGACCACCTGCGTGAAGTCGTCGACGTTGTTCTCGTAGACCGCGTAGGGGTTGTGCCGCCGTTCGTCCAGGTCGTCCAGGTCGAAGCCGTACTGCGGACTGATCCCGTCCCAGGCGAACTGGGTCCGCTCGCGTCCGACGAGGAGATCGATCTTGTGATTGCCGAAGCCGCCCGCGTGGAGTCCGGAGAGGCCGAACGACTCCTGGTCGGCGGCGCTCGCCTCGCGGTACCCCTCGCTGTTGAGCCTGCTGTAGCGGGCGTAGAGGGCGGAGGACCCATCGTCGATCGGTCCCGAGGCGAACGACGCCCGGTACGTGCGCACCGGCAGGTCGAGTCCCTTCTCCGTGTAGTCGCCATAACCGAGTTCGAGATGGAGCCCCGGATCGATGGCCAGCGGGCTCGTGATGACGTTGACCCCTCCTCCGAACGAGGTCGCGCCGAAGAGCGGGGTGCCGACGCCGCGCTGCACCTGGATGCTCTGCGCTCCGGAGAGCACGTCGCCGTGGTCGACCCAGTAGACCTGGTGCGCCTCCGGATCGTTCAGCGGAACGCCGTTGACGAGCATCCCGAGGCGGTTCTGGTCGAAGCCGCGGATCTTCAGGTAGGTGTAGCCGAAGCCGTTCGCCGCGTCGGAATAGGCGTAGGTGGACGGCGTCGCGGCCAGGACCATCGGCACGTCCTGCCCGTAGGAGACCTCCTGGATCTCCTCATGGGTGACGTTGGTGAACGCGACGGGGCTCGCGGGCCGGTTCGCGCGGGTCCGCTGGACGACGATCTCGTCGATCTGATAGACGCGCAGGCTGTCTTGCTCGCCGACGAGGGTCATCCCGGTCGGCTCCTGCGCGGCCGCGTCCGGCGCGAGGGCGCCGAGGACCGCCAGGGTCGGGATCACAATGAGATTCCTTGCAAAGCGTCGTGCACGCATCGCAACCTCCTTTCGGGCAGGTCGCAGCGTCACATCTCGGTGGGGAACAGGCTCGTCGCTGGATCGGACCAGCTTCCAAGTGTCATCCCTACGCCGGTGTGAGCCGGATCAGGTTCCAAGGGTGTGATCTCAGCCCTCCGCCCGTCGTCGGACGGTGGACACCCCCAACAAGCGCCGGTCGCACCCGGCGCGAACTCGTCCACGATACACCCCGTCATCCGCCGGTTCCAGATGGATCGGGGGGGTCAGCCCTCCATCGATCGGTCGGGGACCGCCGGTCCCCTCCAGGCCGCGTCGAAGAAGAGCAGCTCCAGGCGGGCGCTCGCCTCGTAGAGACGGAACCAGCGCTCGCGGCGATCCGGTCCCGCCTTCTCCGCACGCGCGTCCAGAGTCGTCCCCAACCAGCCCGCGAGGTCCTTCATCTCGGGCGAGGAGTACGTCTGGATCCACTCGCGGCAGAACGCCGGCTCCGGGGTTGCGCCGGCGCGCAGCCGCGCCGCGATCTCGACGTACCCGGCCGCGCACGGGAGGATCGCCGCGACGATGTCGCCGAAGCCGCCTTCGTACGCCACGCGCACAAGCTGGTTCGTGTAGGCGATCGTCGCGACGGCCGGTTCCTCCTCCTCGAGCGTCTCCGGAACGATCCCGAGATCCCGGCAGGTCCGGCGGTGCAGGTCCATCTCGCTCGTGAGCGTCGTCTCCAGGAGCGAGGAGAATCGCCGCATCTCGTCGAGCGACTCCCCCTTCGCACAACCCAGCGCCAGGACGCGCGAGAAGTCGATCAGGTAGAGGTAGTCCTGGCGGAGGTAGAAGACGAATCGCTCGGGAGCGATCGAGCCGTCCCCGATCCCGCGAACGAATGGATGCGCGAGGATCGCTTCCCAGACGAGATCGGTCTCCCGGCGGATCTGCTCGACGAAGCTGTCGACGTTCATTCCTCGGCCCCCGCGGCCGCCTCCGACGCCGCCTTGCCGAACGCCTGCCAGAACGGGTCGACCCGCGGATGCACGAGCGGCGTCTCCTTCCCGTTCTCGGAGAGCCGGATGCCCTGCTCCCGCGGGGTCACCTCGCCGACGATCGTCGTCGGGATCCCCTTGTCGTTGAGCCGGTTGCCGAGCTCGCCGGCCTTGTGGGGACGGCACGTGAGGATCAAGGTGCCCTCGCTGATGGAGGTGTAGGGATCGATGTCGAAGAGGCGGCAGATCTTATCGATCTCGGGCTGGACGAGAACCTCGTCCTTCTCGACGACCATTCCGACCCCGGAAGCCTGGGCGACCTCGACGAGGCCGCCCCACACGCCGCACTCGGTCGCGTCGTGCATCGAGGTGACCCCTTCGTCGCGGACCCCGACCTGGACGGCGGTCATGCAGTCGTCGACCACCGACATCTGCCAGAAGATCTTCTCGGCGTCCTTCGCGAAGGCGTCGCCGTAGGTCGCGGCGAGCTTGTCGGGGAACGTCACGGCGAACAGCCCGGCCGCCTCCACCGCCGCCCCCTTCGTGATGAGGATCTTGTCGCCGGGACGGGCCATCTTCGGCGTGACGTACTTGTCGTCCGGGCCGATGCAGATCACCGTCGCACCGCCGACCATCGGGTAGTCGCAGCCGTTGTATCGGCCGGTGTGGCCGGTGACGACGGCCAGGCCGATCTTGTCGCACTCGCGATGCATCGTCGTCCAGAGCGCCTCGAACTGGTCCCGTTCGATCGACATCGGGAGGTTCAGATCGATCGTGATGTAGTTCGGGGCGAGGCCGGAGGTGGCCGCATCCGAAGCGAGAATGTGGATCGCGAACCAGGCGGACCGCTCCCATCCGTACGGCGGCACGACGAAGACCGGATCGGTCGTCGTCACCATCACCTGCCCCCCGCCGATGTCGACCACGCCGACGTCGACGCCGTTCTGGGGACCGACGATCACCCGATCGTTGCGCCGCCCCAGGTGGGGAAGGATCACCTCGTCGAAGACCTCCGCGGAAACCTTGCCGATCGCGGGAAGCTCTGCTTTCATCGCGCCCCTCCTCTCGAGGAAGTTCGCGGCGTCACACGGTGGGATGGTTGCGGGAGAAGGATCGAATCCGCAGCCTCGGTGTTTTCCCTACGCCGGTGTGAGCCGGATCAGGTTCGAAGGGTATTCTCTCAGCCCGGCGCGACCCCGCGCCGAACACCCCTAACACGCCGCCGGGACGCTCCCGGCAGGAACGATGTCGATCGTAGCGCTTGGCGAGACGGATTGCGAGTGGGTGGGAGGCGCTTGCGGGAGGCTGCCTTTGTCACCGCGGTCCCCAGTCCCCGGAGTCCGACGCGAGGGCGCCGACGACGACCAGAGCAAACGCTCCGGCGATGAGGACCTGGCCCTGCGATGTCCACCCGCGCCGCTTCCCCAGGTACCGGATCCCGGCGATCGGCAGGGTGTCGGCGGCGGCGGCGCGTCCCGGTCCAGTGCTCAGGACGACAACCGAGTCCCGGTCTCCGAGCGATTCCAGGAGGCGTCCCTGCACCTCCGATCCGTCGACCATCCGAATGGTCAGTCTATCCCTGGGCTCGACCATCTCCAGGGCTTCACGGATGCTTCGCTGCTCGTCCACCCCGCTCGGATAGAGCCGGGCCGTGGTGGCACAGCCCGCCGGTCCGATGCAGAAGGCGAGCACAAGGATGATCCACCTGCGAATCAGCAGGTCACACATCACGTCGTCAACATGCCGCCCCGGATCGGTCGGCGGTCCGGCTCGTCGTTACCGAATCCACATCTGGACGAGGAGCAGCATGCCGCCCGTCGCGATGCACGCTCCTCCCGCGACGAACTGCCGATACGCGTGGTCCGTCTTGAAGTGCGGACGCATCCGCCAGGCCGGTTTCCACTTTCGCCAGTTCCACGTCGACACGAGTGGATCCAGGGGGTTCTCGTCCCGGCGCGATCGGAGCTGCAGCACAATGCCGAAGGCGAGAGAAAACAACGCCATCATCGGGAGAACGAGATCCTGTAGCGTGGTCATCTTCTCCTCCTCTCGTCGATCTGGAGGATGAGACCGGTCGCTGCTGCGAGTCGTCGCATGGGACACCTCCAACACACGAGCAGCCGAATCGGGATCGCTGGATGGTCAGTCCGCGAAGAGTATAGCAGGATGGTGGCTTGACGATGCTCGCGCGCTGCTTATTCGATCGATTAGGACACCCCTACGCGGACTGATTCGGTTTGGCGCTTCCCCGCGCGCCGCCGGCCCCCTAGAGTGGCTTCCGGAAGGGATCGGCGGGATGGACGCAGCGAATCGACCCTCTCCAATCCTTGCCTGCCGCCGAACGCGCGATTCGCAGCGCCGGAACGGAGGATTGCGGACATGCATGAGGGAGAGACCGCCAATCATGGCCCACGGCGGACGCCGAGCGACATGGAATCCGGCGCGATGAACCGACGCCAGGCGCTGGGTTGCCTGGGAGCGGCCGCGGCGATCCCGCTGGTCGCTACCGGTTCCGGCTTCCTGTCCCCGGCCCGCGCGCAGGGTCAGGTCGCCTATACGTTGCCCCCGCTGCCCTATGAGAAGAACGCGTTGGAGGGCTTCCTCAGCGCGGAGATCCTGGAGATACACCACGACAAGCACCACGCGGGCTACGTTCGGGGGCTGAACGGCACTCTCACGAAGCTCGAGGAGGCGCGCGCCTCGAACGACTACGAGGCGATTAAGGCGCTGACGCGGGCGCTCGCGTTCCACGGCAGCGGGCACGTCCTGCACACTCTCTACTGGAACTCGATGAGCCCGCAGGGCGGCGGCGAACCGACAGGGCGCCTGAGGGAGATGATGGAGTCGAGCTTCGGCGGCGTCGAGAGCTTCCAGGCGCACTTCAAGGCGGCGACCAAGAAGGCCGAGGCCAGCGGCTGGGGAATCCTGGCCTACGAGCCGCTCGGCGGGCGCCTTGTCATTCTAGCCGCGGAGAGCCATCAGCAGATGGGGCTTCAGGGATGTGTGCCGCTCCTCGTGTGCGACGTCTGGGAGCATGCCTACTACCTGAAGTACCAGAACCGCCGCGCCGACTACGTGGATCGCTTCATGGAAGTGGTCAACTGGGACCACGCCGCGCAACGGCTGGCGGAGGCGGAATAGGAACGATCCGGCCCGGAACTCGAACGGCGCACGACGCGTGCTACAATTGAGCAGTTCCGGACAAGGAGGCTTCTCTTGCCCAGCATCGCCGCCGTCCCGTTGGTCCTCATCCTCTCCCTGATCGCCACGCCCTCGCTCGGCGCGGAGGTTCGGGAGTTCGCCTTCCCCGATGCTTCGCCCTGCCTCAGCGAGGGCGAGTGGCTCCAGCTCCGCGCCAGGGCCGAGTTGAGCATCGCAAGGCTCACCGAGGACGGAGCTCTGCCGCCGCCGGATCCGTCGGCCGCCGTTTCGTTCGACTGGCCGCTCCGCGCGTCGGCCGACCATGACGCGTTCGGCTACCACACCGTCTTCAACTTCGTCGACCACGATCCCGACTACCCGGATCGGCTCCTGGACTACGAATGCGGGACGCGGTCCTACGACACGACGAACGGCGTGAACCACAACGGGACCGACTACATCCCCTGGCCGTTCTGGTGGTGGATGATGGACAACGATCGCGTCGAGATCGTGGCGGCCGCGGGCGGCACCATCATCGACAAGCGGGACGGCTACGACGACCGGAGCTGCACCCCCGGCGGGACCGCGAACATGGTCGCGATCCAGCATGCCGACGGGACCCGAGCCTGGTATCTGCACATGAAGACCTGGTCGGTGACCCCGAAGGCGATCGGAGAGACCGTGGAGACGGGGGAGCTTCTCGGTCTGATTGGAAGCTCGGGAAGCTCCACGGTTCCCCATCTACACTTCGACGTGCGGGACGTGAACTGGAACACCTTCGATCCCTACGCGGGCCCCTGCAACGATACGGTTTCCGCCTCGTGGTGGATCGAGCAGCGGCCCTACTACGACAGCGCGATCAACGCTATCTACACGCACGGCGCTCCCCCCGAGTTCCCGGAGTGTCCCCAGCAGGAGATCCTGAACCTTCGCGACTCGTTCGCTCCGGGCGAAGCGGTCTTCTACGCGATCTACCACCGGGATCTCGTCCTCGGCCAAGTCGCGCGGTACGAGGTACGTCGTCCGGATGATTCCATCGCGCAGAGCGGCATGTACTCGATCGAGGATCCGTTCTAT
>WJJW01000459.1 GCA_014729455.1 Candidatus Eiseniibacteriota bacterium | reverse complement strand
GTAGACGACGGTGTCGCCGATCTTGAATCCGTTCTTCATCAGCTCCTGAATCGCGGTGTGGTCCGAGAAGCCGATTCCGTTGATCGAGGTCAGCTCATCGCCCGTCTCGAAGCCGGCCTCGTGCGCCGGGCTCTCCGGAACGACCTTGGTCACGACCGGGTTGCCCGCATCCATGTTCATCTCGATCCCGAGCCAGCCATGGGTCTCGTAGTGCGCCCGCATCCACTCCGCGCACTCCTCGGCGGTGTAGTTGCAGTTCTTCATCGCGGTCGTGGTCTTCGAGCCGCTCGGGCAACAGGCGTCGTTGCTCGCGGTCGTCGTCTTGGCGCCGCAGCTCGCCTTGCTCTTCGTGCACGCGGCGCTCGCCTGCTTGGCCTTGGCGCTCGAGCAGGAAGAGCTCGCCTTGCTCGTCTTGCTGCCACAGCCGGGACCGGCCATCGCCGGGGCCGTGGTGAATCCAACCATCCCGAGAACCGCCAGAGCGGCGACCCAGTGCCGTGTCTTCATGTTGGGAATCCTCCTCGTCTGATCTTGCGATTCGGTCAGTGCCTCATCTATTCGGTCATCAACCCCGACCACCGATTCCATTCTGTACCGATCGGTACGCATTATGACCAGGATTAGTGACAATTTCAAGGACCGCGGACTCGAGCGCTCAAACCCGGCAGCCGGTCGCGGGTTCCCCGGTTTCGGGGCGGTCGGTCGGTTTCCGGTCCGGGACGGTGCGGGGAGTTTATCTAGTTCAATCACTTGGTGTTACGGGGATTCCAGCGCAGATACCGAAAGAACGTGCGAATAGTCTCCCATCCGTCCTTCGCCCGGATCTTTTTCCCCTCCCCCATGTGCCGCGGCCGGTAGAGGACCGGGATCTCGACGATCTCGACTCCCATCCGGGCCGCTTTCGCGGTCACCTCGGCACAGAACTCGAACCGCTCGCACTGCAGATCCATCCTGCGGATCAGCGCGCGATCGACCAGCTTGTAGCAGGTCGGCTCATCGGTCAGGCGGAGCCGGAAGAGGAGGTTCCCGATCCAGGTGACGAGGATCCCGCCGAGGTAGAAGGTGAAGGCCGAGTACTGCCGATTGTCGCGTTGCAGGCGTCTCGATCCGTAGACGATCCGCGCGCCGGTCCTCTGCGCCCTCTCGAGCAGGCGCGCGATGTCGGCCGGCTCGTACTCCAGGTCGGCGTCCTGGGGGATGACGTAGTCGCCGGTCGCCTCGGCGAGCGCGGTCCGCAGCGCGGCCCCCTTGCCGCGGTTCGCCGGATGGCGGAGGAGACGCACCCGGTCTCGGTAGCGCTCGAGGACCTCCGGGGTCGAGTCGGTCGAGGCGTCGTCGACGACGATGACCTCCCGCTCGGCCGGCAGGTCGACCTCGAGCACGCGATCGAGGAGGCGGGCGACGGTCCGCTCCTCGTTGTAGACCGGAACGAGGATGCTGAGCTTCATCGCGCCGTCCTCCCTGGAAGCCAGCCGGCGATCGCGACGCCGCTGAAGACGAACGAGAGCGCCACCGCCGGCGACATGTACCGGACGTGCGGGAAGACGAACGCCTGGAAGAGGTTCACGAACAGGATCAGCGCGAGGGCCGGCCACGCGCGAAGGAACGCCTCGCGGTCGCGCCGCGAGAGCCGGATGACACCCCAGACGAAGAGGATCATCAGCGGCAGGTGGATCGCCAGGCTCAGGATCCGCATCCGCGGCCCGAGCGTCTGGAACCAGGCGAACGGGATTCCGACCAGTCCCCGCAAGACGAACCCGGCCGGGTCGCCGCGGATCTCCTCCAGCACGAGCGAGCGCGCGACCTCCTCGTGGCGCACGAACTCGCGCGCCGAGGCGTACGCCCTCGTATCGTCCCCCTCGTAGAGCCTCTCCACAACGGCCCGATGCCGCTCCGCGAACGCCTCGAGGTCGACCCGGCGGAGATCGCCCCAGTGCAGCATTGCCTTCGAGCACTGGATCCCGTGGTAGAACGGCGCCCACCCCCAGGCGGAGACCGGCACGAACGAGTCGGTCAGCCGCGCGTTGCGGATCGTCCAGGGCGCGACGATCAGGATCGCGCCCGCCGCCGCCGGGAGGACCCAGCGGATCCATCGCCGCGCGGGGGCCCGATGGCGCGGGGAGACGGCGATGCCGAGCGGCAGCGCGAGGGGCAGAGCGAGAAGGGTCCCCCGCGTCAGGATCCCCATTCCCCAGGCGATGCCGGCGGCCAGGCCCGCCCGTGCCCACCCGCTGGAGGAGGCGATGCACAACAGCAGTGCGAATATGAAGAAGAGCGGGTAGTAGAGGTTCTCCGCGTAGAGGCGCGATGCGTACTGGACCGAGTTCGGGTAGACGGCGTACAGGGCTGCGGCGACCAGGCCGATCCGGTCATCGAGGATCCACCGGCCGAGGAGGAAGAGGAGCCAGCAGCCGAGGGCGCCGAGGAGGGCCTGGACGACCTGCACCGCGGCGTAGTCGATCCCCGCGACCCGGAACAGCCCCGCGAGGAAGAGCGGGTATCCCGGAGGCCTCTGCACGGTCGGGGGGTGGGAGAGGAACTGCCGGTAGCCGTGCCCCTCGTGGAGATGCTCGGCGATCAGGTGGTAGCCGTCGGTGATCTCCTCCTCGGGGGCGATCCCGCGGATCCCGCGGGTGAGGCCGAAGGCGAAGACCAGCCGGAGCAGGACCGCGACGAGGAGGATTGCCAGCAGGGGCCGGCTCAATGGCAGGCCCCGGCGCCCGGTGCTACCCTGTGGGGACCCCGCGGTGAGCGGATGCTGCGTTGACAGTTCAGAAACAAACTCCCTAACCTCTTTCGAAACCGACTCAAAGGTCAGGGGAATTATGCAAGACCAAGAGATCGCCCGGGAAGCAGAATCTCTGTCTGAAGAGCAGAAGCGGCTTTACCGGATCCGGCACTCTCTCGCGCACGTCCTCGCACAGGCGGTCCTCGAATACCGGCCGGGCGCGAAGCTCGGCTTCGGGCCGCCGGTCGAGCACGGCTTCTACTACGACTTCGACCTGCCCGAGCCGATCGGCGAAGAGGATCTTCCCAAGATCCAGAAGCGGATGAAGAAGATCCTCCGGACCCGCGAGGAGTTCGTTCGCCAGGAGATGGGCGCCGAGGAGGCGATCCGGCGGACGGAGGAGATGGGTCAGCCGTTCAAGATCGAGGCGGCCGGGGACCTCCGCGACAAGGGGGTCGACGTGATCTCGTTCTACACGAGCGGTCCGTTCGTCGACATGTGCGAGGGGCCGCACGTCGCGAACACCGGCGAGATCCCCGCCGACGCGTTCCGGCTCGACTCGGTCGCCGGCGCCTACTGGCGCGGGGATGAAAAGAACAAGATGCTGACCCGGATCTACGGGCTCGCGTTCTTCACCAAGGAGGAGCTGGAGGGATTCATCGAGCGCCGCCGCCTGGCGATGGAGCGGGACCATCGCAAGCTGGGCCGCGAACTCGACATCTTCCACATCGACGAATCGGTCGGGAAGGGGCTTCCGCTCTGGTTGCCCAACGGGACCGTTCTCCGTGACGAGATCGAGAAGCTCGCGATGGAGTACGAGTTCCGATACGGATATGAGCGCGTCTCCAGCCCGCACATCGCCAAGGAGGAGCTGTACGTCCTGAGCGGGCACCTGCAGCATTACAAGGAGAGCATGTTCCCTCCGATGGACTACGAGGACGAGGAGGGGAAGCGGGAAGTCTTCTACATGAAGCCGATGAACTGCCCGCATCACCATCTGATCTTCCGCTGCCGGCCGCGGTCGTACCGCGACCTCCCGCTCCGCTTCGCAGAGTACGGAACCGTCTACCGGTTCGAGAAGTCGGGCGAGCTGGCGGGCCTGCTGCGCGTGCGCGGGATGACGATGAACGACGCGCACATCTACTGCACCTACGACCAGGCGAAGGAGGAGTCGATCCAGGTCATGAAGCTCTACAAGGAGCTGTACGACCTGTTCGAGCTGGAGGACTACACGGTCCGCTTCTCGACCCACGATCCCGCGAACCGGGAGAAGTTCCACGACAACGAACCGCTGTGGGAGGCGAGCGAGAAGCTCCTCCGCGAAGCGCTGATCGAGGCGGGGATCGTCTTCGAGGAAGGGTTCGGAGAGGCCGCCTTCTACGGGCCGAAGGTCGACGTGCAGTTCAAGAACCTGCTCGGCCGCGAAGAGACGGTCTCCACGGTCCAGCTCGACTACGTAGCGGCGGAGAAGTTCGACCTGAGCTACACCGACGAGCACGGCGCCGATGCGCGGCCGGCGGTGATCCACCGCGCCCCGCTGTCGGTGCACGAGCGGATGCTCTCGTTCCTGATCGAGCACTACGGCGGAGCGTTCCCGACCTGGCTCGCGCCGATCCAGGTGCGCCTGGTCACCGTCAACGACGACCTGCTCGACTACGCGAACCGTCTGAAGGATCGCCTCCGCGCCGACTTCGTCCGGGCGGAGGTCGATGACCTGCCCCACTCCTTCGGCAAGAAGATCCGCAACGCCTCGACCCACAAGATCCCGATCGTGCTGGTGATCGGCAAGCGGGAGATGGAGGAGGGGCAGGTGACCGTCCGGCGGTATCGTCGCAAGGAGCAGGAGACGGTCTCCTTCGACGCGTTCCGTGAGGCGCTGCTCGAGGAGATCCGGGGGCGGGTGCACGTCAAACCGGACGAAGACGCCCCGGCCTGATCAATCTCCGTCGGAGCGGGAGACCTCCAGAACCTCCACCCGCACCTCGTCGGCCTGCTCGTGGTCGAGGCGGATCTCGGTCCCTTGCGCATCGCGGAACGTCCAGGTGTCTCCGTCGTCCTCCCGCGGCCCGGCGGTGATCACGGTCCCGAGACGGAGCGGGGATTCCTGGGCGATCGGACCGATCGCGACGACGACGGCGCGGTCCCCGTCCCGCAGGAGGGAGGAGCGGACCTCGCGTCCGGGCGTGGCATGGACGAAGTCCGCCGGGATCGGAGAGCCGTGTGGATCGAGGACCGGGTGCCCGAGACGGTCGTCGAGGTAATCGACCGACTCCTCGTCGTGGACGTGCTCGAGCTGGTGGGCGGTCTCATGGACCCGGTCGTCCGGGGTTCCCATCCGGTGCAGGTAGGTCTCCCAGAGGCGGTGCGCCCGCAGGATCCGGCGCGCCTCGAACCGGCCGTGCTCGGTCAGGCGGTGGCGGTCCCCCTCGCGCGTGAGGACCCCCTCGCGCTGCATCCGCCGCAGCGCCCCCTCGAGGCGACTGTGCGGGCCGTGGAGGTAGCGCACGATGTCGTCCCGGGTCGCTCCCCCGGCCGAGTCGGCGCGCAACGCGGCCCGCAGGATGTCCTCGATCATCTGCTGCGGGACCATCCGGCGCTTGCGCAGCCAACCGGCGAGCAGCCCGTGGCGCGGGGCGACCGTGAAGACGACGAGGAACTGGACGGTACAGAAGAGAATGATCGCGCTGCCGCCCGACACGTTCAGCCCGAGGGAGAAGTAGAGGCCGCCGATCACGCTGGTCAGGCCGAAGACCGCGGCGAGGAGCATCATCCGCGAGAGCCGCGTGCTCAGCAGGAGCGCGGTCGCCGCCGGCGTGATCAAGAGCCCCACGACGAGGATCACCCCCACCATGCCGACGCCGCTGACGACGACGAACGACACGTCCGCCGTCAGGAGCGCGTTCAGCGCGGCGACGGGGATCCCGAGAGACGTCGCCATGACCGGATCGAAGGTCGTCACCTGGAACTGCCGGTAGAAGAGGAGGATCGTCGACAGCACGATCCCCGCGACGATCCCCGAGACCCACAGGTCGGTCGAGTCGACGGCGAGGACGTGGCCGAGCACGAAATGGACCAGGTCGATGTGGATCTTCTCCGCGAAGAAGGAGGCGAGGACCCCGCCGAACGCGAAGACGCCCGTGTACATGATCCCGATCGACGTATCCTCCTTCAGCCGGCTGACGCGGGAGATGAAGTTGATCATGAAGACCGTCATCAGTGCGGCCAGGACCGACCCGATCAGCATCGCGGCGGCGTGCGCGGCGATCCCGAAGGCGAGGCGCATGAAGAGGTAGCCGCCCGTCACTCCGGCGAGCATCGCGTGCGAAAGCGCGTCGCCGAGAAACGCCATCCGGCGCAGGATCACGAGGCAGCCGACGACGCTGCACGGGATCGCGACCAGCGCCCCCCCGAGCAGAGCCTTCTGGAAGAATCCCTCCCCCAGCGGGCCGAGCACCGCTTCGAAGAGCGCCTCGATCATCGCTCCTCTCCCTCCCCGGCGAGCTGGGAGAACGCGGCGAGGTTCCCCTCGTAGACCTGCCGCAGCAGCTCCGGCTCGAGCACCTCGCGCGGCGTGCCGTAGGCGAAGAGCCGCTGCTTCAGGAGGACCAGGCGGTCGAAGGTGCGCGCGGCGGTGGCGAGGTCGTGGTGGACGACGACCAGCGTCTTCCCCTGTTCCTTCGCCCGCTCGAGGACGTCGAGGATCGCCTGCTCGGTGGCGGCATCGACCCCCGCGAACGGCTCGTCGAGGAGGAGGATCTCCGCCTCCTGGGCGAGCGCGCGGGCCATGATCACGCGCTGCTGCTGCCCGCCGGAGAGCTCCCCGATCTGCCGGCCGGCGAACTCCCCCATGCGGACGGTCTCGAGCGCATTGCGCGCGATCTCGCGATCCCGGCTCGTCGGCTCCCGCCACCACGGGACGTGGCCGTAGCGCCCCATCAGCGCCACCTCGGCCACCGTGGTCGGGAAGTCCCAGTCGATCGCGCCGCGTTGCGGGACGTAGGTGACCCGGCGTCGCATCTTCTCGACCGGCCGCCCGAAGACCCGGACCTCGCCGAGATCCGGTTTGAGGAACCCGAGGATCGCCTTCATCAGGGTCGACTTGCCCGATCCGTTCGGTCCGATGACGCCGATCAGGAGCCCCGGTTCGATCTCGAGCGTCACGTCGAGAAGGGCGGGCCGCGGCCCGTAGCTGACCGTGAGGTTCTCGACCCGGATCGCCGGTGGTCGAGAACCGCTTCCGGGGTCAGTGGTCATGGTCCGGCTCCCGTGTCGCCTCCTCCTCGATCTCGAAGGGGAAGGCGGCGACGAGCGGTGCCCCCGGCTCGCTCCAGGCGGTTCGCTCGATCAGCGTGCGGTTCCGCCACAGGAGGCGCGCGCGGAGGGCATGGCTGCGGTTCCCGGCGCCGAGCGGCGGAGTCGCGCGGAGGAACAGCTCGTTCGGTCCCTCGAGAAGGGGCAACTCCCGGTCGATCACGATCGGCCGGCCGGCCGGGATCGTCTCGTCGGCCCGGTAGATCTCCCGGCCGTTGAGCCGGACGAGGAGCGCCGGCTCCGACGACTCCAGGGCGAACGGGTCCGGGGCGAGATCGAAGGTCGGGGTCAGCTCGAGGACGATCCGCGCGGGAGCGGTCCGCTCGAGGGGCGCGGTCGTCGCCATGGAGTCGTCGAAGCCCGTCCTCTCCGAGCCCGTGAAGAGCCACAGCCCTCCGATGATCACGACCCAGAGCAGCGAGACGAGGACGAGCCGGATCACTCCCCCGTCCCCAGAGCCTCGGCGATCGTCAGCGTGTTCTCCCGCATCATCCCGATGTAGGTCTCGCCCGCGGATCCGACCGGTCCCATCGAGTCGGAGTAGAGCTCGCCACCGATCTCCACCCCGGCTTCGCGCGCGATCTCCCGGATCAGCTTCGGGTTGACGGTCGTCTCCACGAAGATCGCCGGGACGTCGAACTCCTTGATCGACTCGACCACGGTGCGCCGTCGTTCCGGGCTCATCCCCCCTCCGACCTCGGCACCGGTCGACCATCCGACCGGGGCGGCGGCGGTGAAGTCGTACGTGCGGCAGAAGTAGTTGAAGGCGTCGTGCGAGGTCACCAGGATCCGGCGCTCCGGCGGAATCGCGTGGAACCGCTCGATCGTCCAGAGATGGAGCGCGCGGAGCTGCGCGATGTAGAGATCCGCCCGCGCCCGGTACTCGTCGGCGCGCTCCGGATCGTAGCGCGCGAGCGCCTCGGTCACGTTGCGGACGTAGATCACCGCGTTCGCCGGATCGAACCAGGCGTGCGGATCGTCGACCCGTTTCCCCTCCGCATCGAGCCGCAGCGGCTCGATCCCGTCGGCGCAGGTGACGACCGGCTTTCCGGCGTCGTGGGCCAGGGTCTCCATCCAGTTCTTCCCCTCGAGGTGCAGGCCGTTCTGCAGGACCAGGTCGGCGCGCGCGACGATCCGGGCGTCGCCCGGGCGCGGCTCGTAGAGGTGGGGATCGGCGCCGGGGGTCAGCACGCAGTGGACCATGGCCCGGTCGCCCGCTACCTGGCGGGCGAAATCGGCGACCTGGGTGGTCGAGCAGACGACGAGAAATTCGTTCCCGTCGTCCTCCGCTCCCGCGTCCGAGACGGGGAAGCCGAGGAGGAGCGAGAGCGCGAGCAGAGCGGCCGCGGCGGATGCGAGGCGTCCCGGAACCGGATTCGATTTCATGCGGCGATCATACCCGAGGACGAAAATCGAGGAAAAACGAAACCGCCCGCCGGGCCAAGGCCGGATCGGCGGGACGGCGATGAAAGCGGGAAGCTACCGGAGGACGTCGCGAAGCGGGATCTTCTTCTCGTTGAGGTACTGGAGAAGCCCCTTCTTGTTCAGCGTCCGCAGCGCACTGGTCGAGATCCGCAGGCGGACCCAGCGCTTCAGCTCGGGCACCCAGATCCGCTTCGACTGCAGATTGGGGAGCTGGCGTCTCTTGGTCTTGTTGTGGGCGTGAGAAACGTTGTTCCCGGTCAACGGCCTCTTCCCCGTGAGCTGGCATCGGCGCGACATCTCTGCCTCCGGTACGACGAGGTTCCCCGGCGGGGGAGCTACCGCGTCTCCTTGTAGATGACGTGACGGCGGACGACCGGATCGTACTTCTTGATCTCCATCCGGCCGGTCGTGTTCTTGTTGTTCTTGTACGTGTGGTAGAAGTGCGGACTCTCGGTGCTCCGCAGCTTGATCTTCACACGATTCCCCTTTTGGGCCATCGGATGCCTCCCTGATATCGGATCGTCCGCCGCATCGATCGATGCTGAGCGGACAAACCAAGATCCTACCAGATCCCCCTCCGCTTGTCTCCCCCCGAAAAGAGGATCGGGATCGCCCGGCTATCTGCCCGTAACCATCTGTCAATCAGGCGGTTCGCGCGACCCTCCCCGGGGCCGGCGACGACGTGTATCCTCCCACCGGGTCGAGCCGCGGAAGGGGGGAAACGTGAGCGAACCGTACGATCTGATCGTTCGCGGCGGAACGGTCGTCGCGCCGGAGGGGATCGGTCCGGCCGACGTCGCGGTGCGCGGATCGCGGATCGCCGCGATCGGCTCGTTCCCCGGAACCGGCGCTCGCGAGATCCTAGATGCCCGTGGGCTCCACGTCCTTCCCGGCGTGATCGATCCGCACGTCCATTTCCGCGAGCCCGGCGGGGAGCACAAGGAGGAGATCGAGACGGGGAGCCGGGCCGCGGTTCTCGGCGGCGTGACGGCGATCTTCGAGATGCCGAACACGAATCCGCCGACCACGACCCCCGACGCGTTGGGCGACAAGCTCTCCCGCGCCGCGGAGCGCGCCTGGTGCGATCACGCCTTCTTCCTCGGTGCGACGGTGGAGAACGTCGACTCGCTCGGCGAATGGGAGCGGTCGCCGGGTTGCTGCGGGGTGAAGGTGTTCGCCGGAAGCTCCACGGGAACCCTCCTGTTGGAGAAGGAATCGGATCTCCGCCGCCTCTTCGCGCGGGTCAGGCGGCGGGTCGCCATCCACTCCGAGGACGAGGAGCGCCTGCGGGAGCGTCGCCCTCTGGCGGGGAGCGATCCGGCGAACCATCCCGTCTGGCGGGATCCCGAGACCGCCGCCCGCGCCACGGCGCGGATCCTGCGGCTCGCCCGGGAGGCGAACCGGTCGGTCCACTTCCCCCACGTGAGCACGGCCGAGGAGGTCCCGTTGCTCGCGGAGGCGAGGCCGCTGGCGACGATGGAGGTGACGCCGCAGCACCTGCTGCTCGAGGCTCCGGACTGCTACCGGCGCCTCGGAACGCGAGCGCAGATGAACCCGCCGATCCGCGAGGCCCGGCACCGTCGGGAGTTGTGGCGGGCGGTCGTGGAG
>WJJW01000458.1 GCA_014729455.1 Candidatus Eiseniibacteriota bacterium | reverse complement strand
GCTCGCGCTCGTCCTGATCGCGGCCGCGCCTGCGGCGGGACGGGAGGAGGGGCTGCCGCTGGCCGTCGTCGGCGCCGACACGATCCGCGCCGGCGAGCTCGACTCGCTCCTGATCGAGACCCACCGGGGGATGAGCGGGGAAGAGAAGGCGGAGTTCGACTACCGCAACCTTCTCGACAAGCTGATCAACGATCGCCTGATCCTGCAGGAGGCGCGGGCGATCGGGATGCAGGAGGAGCCGGAGATCGTCGAGCCGGTCCGGGAGGAGACGCGCAAGCGCGCCGTCGCCCGGTTCGTCCGGGAGACCTTCGTCCCTCCGGACTCGACCGCGGTGACGGAGGCGGCGGTGCGGGAGGAGTTCGAGCGCTTCTACTGGAAGATCGAGCTGCGGCAGATCACGGTCCGCGATCGCGCCACCGCCGATTCGCTGGTCCGGGCGATCCGCGCCGGGGCGTCGATGGACAGCCTCGCCCGCGCCCGGTCGATCGATCCGATGGCGGCCCGCGGCGGCCTGCACAATTTCAAACACTGGGCGGACGTGGAGATCCCGCTCCGTGAAGCGTCGCGGGACCTGGAGCCGGGCGAGGTCTCGGAGCCGTTCCCGTACCGCGGCGTCGTTTCGATCGTCCGGGTGGAGAAGCGCGGCCCCGTCGACGAGGAGGCGTTCGACCGGCTCGGACCGTCGGTCCGCTCCTATCTTCATTCGCTCGAGCGGGACCGAGCCTACCGGGCCTACCTCGCCGAGAAGCGCGAGCGGGCCGGGATCCGCACGCGCCGGGACGTGCTGCAGGGGATCCTGGCCGATTCGGCCGAGGTTCTGACCGGGGAGTTCCTGGATGCGCCGGAGGAGAGCCCGGCCGTGGAAGCGGCCGACGGCCGCACGATCAGCGAAGGGGAGCTCCGTCGCGAGATCTCGCACATGAAGATGGAGAACGCGACGCTTCCGTTCGACAGCCTGCTGCAGAGGAGCCTGGAGAAGAGACTGGAGGATCTCGTCCTCACCGGGGAGGCGATCGCCGCCGGATACCTCGACAAGCCCGAGATCCGGGCTGGACACCGGCGCCGGCTGAACGAGGCGCTGGTCAACGCCTACCTCTCGGAGTTCATCGGTTCGCAGATCACCTTCGATCGAGAGGAGTTCCAGGAGTACTACGAAGAGCATCGCGAGAGCTTCCGCGGACCCGACGAGATCCAGGTCGACGTGATCGTCGTCGAGGAGGAGCCGGTCGCCCGCGAGATCGCCGATCGGCTGGAGGCGGGGGCCGACTTCGGATTCCTCAAGCAGAAGTACACGGGGGCCGATCCGGCGGCTTCGGCCGATCCGAAGTGGGTCAAGGCCGGCCTGTTTTCCGCGCCGATCGCGCAGGCGCTGGAGGATCTCGATCCGGGGGAGACGACCGGTGCGTTCGACATGCGCGGGCGCTGGGGGGTCTTCAAGCTGCTCGACCGCCGGCCCGGCCGGATCCCCGAGATGGAAGAGGTCGACATGCAGATCCGCCGGGCGCTCTTCCAACGCCGGTTCAACACCTTGCTGGACGAACATCTCGCCGCCCTCGAGGAGGCCGTCGGCGTCGAGCGGTTCGAGGAGAACATCGAGCGCTACTTCGGTGGGGAAGGGGGAGAGGGGTGAGCATGCAGGCACGTTCGATCGGTGCCGTTCTCGTCGTGCTGCTCGTCGGGGGCGCGACGGTCGCGGAAGGCCAGATCAAGCGGGGGCAGCGCTTCTCGACGAAGGGGGAGTGCGGCAAGTGCCACCCGGTCTCCGACTTCCCCGGCGAGGTCGAGCACGAGCCGTTCGCCGACGAGGAGTGCCGGGCCTGCCACAAGCCGCACGGCCTGGTCGGCGCGCTGCGGCTGAAGGAGACCGGAGAGGCGCTCTGCCTGCTCTGCCACGAGGCGGAGCCGCTCGGACTGGAGAAGCCGATCCGTCATCCCGACACGGGGGTCGGCGCGTGTCTGGCTTGCCACGATCCCCATGCGAGCGATCACGAGGGGCTGCTTTCCGCCGCGGCGGCCGAGGTCTGCTACGACTGCCACGACCGCAGCGAGTACGAGAAGGAGAACGTCCACGCCCCGCTGCGCGACGGATGCGCCTCCTGCCACGCGATCCACGGCAGCGATCACGAGGACCTGCTCGTCGCCGACCGCGCCTCCCTGTGCGGCCGGTGCCACGAGCCGGAAGACGCGTCGTTCCGCGAAAGCCACCTCGGCTACCGGGTCGCCGACCGCGACTGCGGCGAGTGCCACTCGCCCCACTCCTCGGACTCGCCGCGGCTCTTCACCGCCTCGATCCACGCCCCCGTCGCGGAGGGCGGCTGCGAGACCTGCCACAACGCCCCCGATGCGGAGCGGCCGTTCGCCCTCGTCACCGAGAGCACCGAGGAGCTCTGTCTCGCCTGCCACGAGGCGGGGGGCGACGACGTCCACGCTCCCGTCGCCGCCGGGATGTGCATGGACTGCCACGTCCCGCATGGATCCGCGGACGTGCCGCTCCTGCGGAAGGATCCGGGAACGCTCTGCATGGACTGCCACGGCGATCTCGAGGAGGACCTGAACCGCGCCTCCCGGCATCCGCCCGCGCGGGAGGACTGCACCCACTGCCACGAGGCGCACGGGAAGACCGAGGAGGCGCTCGTTTCACAGGAGACGACCGCGCTCTGCATCGGCTGTCATCCCGCGGTGCAGGAGCAGCTCGAAGCGCCGGTCGTCCACGCGGCGGCCGCGATGGGGTCCTGCCTCGACTGCCACGTGCCGCACGGCTCCGACCATGCGATGCTGACGCGCGCCCACCGCCTCGACCTCTGCGCGGAATGCCACGGCGAGGCGAGGGACTGGATGGTCCAGAAGAGCGTCCATCTCCCGTTGAAGAGGGGCGGCTGCAACGGTTGCCACGCCGCCCACGGTTCGGCCGAGGCGGGTCTGCTCAAGGCCGGCCCGAACGAGGTCTGCGCCGACTGCCACGGCGGGCTCGCGGCGGAAGCCGATCCGGTCCGGCATCCGCCGTTCGACGAGGGATCCTGCGATCTCTGCCACGCTCCGCACGCGGCGGAGCACGAGAACCTGATGGTCGGTTCCGCCGAGGAGGTCTGCGGCGCCTGCCACGGGGAAGCGGCGGTCTCGGCCGAGGCGGCCAGCGTGCACGCGCCGGTGGCCGAGGGGAGTTGCGGCGGATGCCACCTGCCGCACACCGGCAGGCTGGACGGGCTCTTGATCGAAGGGGACGGCGCGCTGTGCCACAACTGCCATACCGACCTGAAGGAGCGGCTGGCGAGCGGGACGGTCCACGCGCCGGCCGACGGCTCCTGTCTCGGGTGCCACACCGCGCACGAGAGCGAGCACGTCTCCCTGCTCGACGAACCGATCCCGGAAGGATGTCTCGGATGTCACGACGGCGAGGGAGAAGCGTTCCGTGGGGCGCATCTGAACCTCACCGGCGCACAGCTCGACTGCCGCGAATGCCATGACCCGCACGTCGCCGAGGACGGGACGCTGTTCCGCGAGATCCGCCACGAGCCGTTCGAGGGGGGAGGCTGCGAGATCTGCCATCCGGCCGGAGCGGAAGAGGAGGAAGGACGATGACACGGCTGGGATGGGGTTCGGTTCTGGCGGTCGTTCTCCTGCTGGCGATCCAGACGGGGAGTCTCCGCTCCTCGGAGGCGCCGATCGCGCCGGTGGACGAGCCCGACATCTGCCTCGGCTGTCACGGCGACGTGGCCGGGGAGCGGGAGGCGCCGCACGTCCACACGGCGTTCGCGTCGGGGAAGTGCTCGGAATGCCACAACCCGCACGCATCGAAGCACGCCGCGCTCCTGCAGGATGAGGAGCGGGATCTCTGCTTGTCGTGCCACGAGGAGGTCGTGGCGGAGATCGCGCAGATCCACCCGCACGAGCCGGCCGCGAAAGGGCCGTGCGGCGCCTGCCACGATCCCCACGCGTCGGAGACGGTCGATCAGCTCCACCAGGGGCCGCCCGCGCTCTGCGAGACCTGCCATCCGACGGTGACGCAATGGAAGGAGCGCGCCCGGATCCACGAGCCGGCCCGCGGAGGGGAGTGCGAGACCTGCCACGCGACCCACGGATCCGAGCATGCGCACCTGGTCGAGACCGCCGTCCCGGGGCTCTGCTTCGAATGCCACGCGAGCGGAACCGATTTCTCGCGCGCTCACAGCGGCTACCGGGTCGAGGAGTCCGATTGCGGCGCCTGTCACGATCCGCATTCGTCCGAGGAGCCAGGTCTCTTGCGGAGCAATCAGCACGCCCCCTTCGCCGGCGGGAACTGCACGATCTGCCACGAGACGACCGGGACCGGGAACGTCTTCGCGATCACCGAGGGGAAGCGGGAGCTCTGTCTGGGCTGTCACTCCGGCGTGGCGGACTATCAGGAGCGGGAGTACCACCACAACCTCGACACCGAGACGAGCTGCATGCACTGCCACAACCCGCACGCCGCGAACGGGAGCGGGCTGCTCGCCGCCGAGCAGGAGCTCCTCTGCTTCCGGTGCCACTTCGAGGAGGGGGGAGCGGAGGCGCGGGAGAAGAACCTCACGCACGGTGGGATGGACTGCTCGAACTGCCACGTCCCGCACGGCTCGGACGATCCGTTCTACCTCGCGAAGGACCGCGTGAGCCTCTGCGCCGATTGCCACGTCAACGCCCATCGGTCCTCGCATCCGATCGGACCGGAGGTGATCGACCCGCGGACCGGCGAATCGGTGACCTGCCTGAGCTGCCACGAGCTGCACGACCCGCCGTTCGCCGATTACCTGCCGCTGGATCCGCAGATGGATCTCTGCATCCAGTGTCACCGGAAGTGAGGGGCGCAGGGGGGACCGGATAGGGTTCGGTTTCGCCGCGTCCTGGCAGGAGAGCGATCCGTCCTCCGCGCGGATCGCTGATCAAGGAGTCTCTCCGCGCGGTCGGCCGATCGCCGAGATCGCCTCACCAAGAATCGTTCGGGAGCCTCCCCCTGAGGTGCCACCGCCTGGCATGCCGGTTGCACCGATTTCCTCCGCTCGCAGGGCCGCCGGACGTCCGGCGGCCTCGGCCCGGGGGGATCCGCACCGTGGATCTCCGCGCTCGTGGCAGCGGAGGGAACACTCATGCAGACGGTGGCAACGGCGCGCGCGACGATCGCTCTGACCTTCTATCTCGCTTTGATCTTGGCAGTTACCCTGATGCTCCCCCGCGTCTCTTCGGCCGACGGGGCGTCGGCGCACGAGGGGATCGCTTGCGGCGGATGCCACGGTTCGGGGGATGCGGCGGTTCAGCGGACGAGCACGACCTCCGATCCCGCGGATGTCTGCCGGGACTGTCACGACGTGCAATCCGCAATGCCGGTTCGCACGATGCAGGTCTTCCACCGCGATCCGGAGCGATCCTGCACGGACTGCCATTCGTTCCATCGGCCCGAGCGGATCACCGCGGGCGGGAGGAGGTTCGCGCATGTCTTCGGCGACGCCCGCGTCGCGGATCACTGCGCGACCTGCCACGAGAACGCGGCGACGCCGGCCGGCCTCTCGGTCGGGCACGTCGCGGCCTCCGCCTTCTACCACGATGACAGCCGGGCGCTCGGGCGGCTCACGCCGTCCGACGCGTGCCTGGCCTGCCATTCGAACCGCGGGAGCGCGCGGGAGACCGACTTCGACGGTCCCGCGCCCCCGCGGTTCAACAAGCATGCGAGCCATCCGTACGGCGTGCGGGTCGTTCTCGGCGCGGGGGACCGGTTCAACCACATCCGCGACCGGCTCGATCCGCGGATCCGCCTGCTCGACGGCAAGATCGAATGCCAGACCTGCCACGATCTGTTCTCCGACGAGAACGACCGGCTGGTCCAGTTCGAGACGAAGTACGAGCTGTGCCGCGGCTGCCACGTCCACGAAGCGTCCCGGCCGGAGGCGGTGCTCGCCGCGCTGCGCTGACGCAACGGCTCTGCTACAATCCTCCCGCACGGATCATGACCGGCCGCGTGAAGGGAGGATCCCGATGCATCGCTGCTTGACGCTCCTGCTCGTCCTCGCCGCCGGGCCCGCGTCCGCCCTGGACTATGTCGAGTCGTCCGACGGCCTGATCCCGCCGACGATGGACGGCGGGCGCTCGGAGGTCGAGTTCGCCGACGTCGACGACGACGGCAACGTCGATCTGGTCTCGATCGGAGACCACGGATCCCCGTACATCAACACCGATCAGCACGGGATCATGGTCTGGTTCGGCGACGGCGCGGGGAGCTGGGACGTCGCGATGACGGGGAATTTCGGCTACGGCGGGATCGCGATCGGGGACATCGACGGCGACGGCCTCTGGGACGCCGCATACGGGATGCACCACGACTACTCCGGAACCGACCTCGGCGACCAGCTCCTCGAAGCGGCGCTCGGCGATGGAACGGGACGGAGCTGGAGTCCGTACGACGACGGGCTCGCCTCCGCCGGCGAGGAGTGGGGGATGTTCGGGACCGATCTCGCCGACATCGACAACGACGGGGATCTCGACCTCGGTTCCGCGTCGTTCGGCTGCTGCTCGGGCGTGCACGTCTACCGCAACGAGGGCGATGGCACCTGGACGCACGTCTGGGGATTCCTCGGTGGCAACTCGAGCATGGACTTCGCCTTCGCCGACGTGAACGCCGACGGGTTCGCCGATCTGCTCACCGCCCACGAGGCGGGGACCGTCTATCTCGGGGATGTGTCCGGGTCGTTCACGAACGCGGATGCGAACCTTCCCGGCGCCGGCAGCGTGCGACGGACCCCGAGCGCCGGCGACGTCGACGGCGACGGAGACCTCGACCTCGCCTTCCGCGGGTCCGGCGGGAGCGCGGAGGTCTGGCTGTTCTCCGGGGACGGGCCATGGATCGACGCCTCCGCCGGTCTGCCGAATTCGGGGATCGCCGCGGTGGAGCTCGACG
>WJJW01000457.1 GCA_014729455.1 Candidatus Eiseniibacteriota bacterium | reverse complement strand
GTCGGCGCGGTCGGACCGGCCGAGCAGCGGCAAGGGCCCCCCGTCGCCGGGCCGGCGCTGGCGGGCCAGCACGTCCAGCCCGTCACCGGTGTTGCCATAGAACAGGAAGGCGGCTCCTTCGCCGCTCTCTCCATCGCCAAACCCCGGCGCACCCACCAGCAGGTCTGCGTAACCGTCCCCGTTCACGTCGCCGGCGGTGGCGAGCGACGAGCCGAATCGGACGCCTTCGGCATTGCCCTCCGCGCTCCAGGACGGCGCGTCCGTCAGACCGGCGGCGGACCCATGGTGAACGAGAACCCGTCCCTCTCCCGATTCCGGACCATCGTACAGCCGCGCTCCGACGGCGATGTCCGCATGGCCGTCCCCGTTGACGTCCCCCGCCGTGCTCACCGACCAGCCGTATTGCTCCCCCGCCTGCTCACCGTCCCGGCTCCAGGCGAAATCGCTCTCGGGCCCCGACGCCGATCCGAGGTAGAGCTCCGCCCGCCCGGTATCCGAAGACCCCGCGTCGTACAGCGGCGCACCGACGACGACATCCGAGTAGCCGTCGCCGTTGACGTCGCCGCCCCCTGCAACGGTGAAACCGAAATTGGCGTTGGTCTGATCGCTCTCCGCCGTCCAGACCGGGTCTGTCCCGAGCCCGCTCCCGGAACCCAGATAGACGAAGGCGCGCCCTTCGTTGTTCTGCCCGTTGTCGTAAAGGCGCGCGCCGACGATCACGTCGGAGTAGCCGTCGCCGTTCACGTCACCCGCGCCGGCCACCGAGTAGCCGAACTCGGAGGCCCCCCCGTCGGCTTCGCCCTGCCAATCGGGCTCCGCCGAGAGTCCGGCATCGGAGCCGTGGTGCACGTAAGCCCGCCCCTGGTCCGGCGCATCGCCGTCGAAACGGTGGGCCGACACGATCACGTCGGCATACCCGTCGCCGTTCACATCGCCGGCGCCGGCGACGCTCCACCCCAGCGAAGCGCTCGCCTGGTCGCCTTCGGTCTTCCAGCTTTCGGTCGCAGCCAGCCCCGATGGGCCGCCACGGAAGAGGCAGGCCCGCCCTTCGCCGGGGTCGGGACCGTCGTACTCCGGGGCTCCCACGACCACGTCGTCGTAGCCGTCACCGTCCACATCGCCCGCAGACGCCACGGACGAGCCGAACCGCTCTCCCCCCTGGGACCCCTCCGCGCTCCAGTCGTGCTCGACGGGCAGACCGGCCCCCGAGCCGTGGAAGACGAAGGTCTTGCCCGCGTCCGTTTCTCCGGCGTCGAAGAGCCTCGCGCCGACGATGACGTCGGCATGGCCGTCGCCGTTGACGTCACCGGCGCTCGCCACGGAGTAGCCCAGGTCCGCGTCCGCCTGGTCGGCCTGGGAGTTCCATGAGCTCGTCGATTCGAGCCCCCCCGGAGCACCGTGGTAGGCGAAGGCGCGCCCGAGGTCGGCCTGCGCACCGTCGTACTCGTCCGCACCGACCAGGACGTCGGCATAGCCGTCGCCATCGACGTCTCCTGCCGTTCCGACGGCACGCCCGAAGAACGACTGGGCCTGATCGCTCTGCGCGGACCAGTCCGCCACCGCGCTCAGACCCGAGGCCGAGCCGTGGTAGACGATCGCCCGGCCTTCCTGCGCTTCCCCGTCGTCGTAGAGCGGGGCGCCGACGATCAGATCGGCGTACCCGTCACCGTTGACGTCGCCGGCGGTCCCCACGGACGATCCGAACCCCTCTCCCGCTTGAGTCCCTTCCACCGTCCAGCTCGCGTCGGCTTCGAGCCCCGAGGACGAGCCCCGGAAGACGCGGACCTGCCCCGCGTTCTCCTGATCCGTGTCGTACTGCTCTATCCCCACGACGGCTTCGGCGTAACCGTCGCCGTCGACGTCACCCGCCGTGGCGACCGCCGTACCGAGGCGCGCGTTGAACTGACCGCCATCGGTCGTCCAGCTCGGCGTCACTTCGAGCCCTGAGGACGACCCGAGGTAGACGAACGCCCGCCCTTCATCGACTTCGGTATCGTCGTAGTTGTAAGCGCCGACGATCACATCGGCGTACCCGTCACCGTTGACGTCTCCCGCGGTGGCGACGGAGTAGCCGAAGTTCGCATCGGACTGGTCGCTCTCGCCGGTCCACTCGGCAACCGTGCTCAGACCCGATGCGGAGCCGTGATAGACGTAAGCCCGCCCTTCTCCCGACTCTTCATCGTCGTAAAGGCGTGCGCCGACGATCACATCGCCGTACCCGTCGCCGTTCACGTCTCCGGCTGCCCCGACGGCGTTCCCCAGCCTCGCTCCGGCCTGACCGGACTCTACGGTCCAGTCCGCCGACGCGCTGAGACCGGATGCCGAGCCGTGGTACACGTAGGCACGTCCCTCGTCGGACTCTCCGGCGTCGTACAGGCGCGCCCCGATGATCACGTCGGCGTACCCGTCATCGTTGACGTCCCCAGCCGTCCCGAGCGACGCCCCGAACTCGGCCAGGACCTGATCCCCCTCGACCGACCAGCTCGAGGTCGTGGCGAGCCCGGCCGCCGAACCCTCGTAGAGAAACACCCTTCCCTCGCGGTTCTCGCCGTTGTCGTATCCGTGGGCACCGACGATCACGTCCGAGAAGCCGTCCCCGTTGACGTCTCCCGCCGTGGCCAGCGAGAATGCGAACTCGCTCTTCTGCTGATCGCCGTCCACGGTCCAGGACGGGCTCGTCGCCAGCGGATCCACGATCACCGGGTACACCGCCGCGCGATCCTCGAAAACCAGGCGGATCCCGCTACCCCGGGTCCCGGAGAAGCCCTCCATCCATGCAGACAGCCGGCGACCGGTCGCATCTCTTACGAGCAGCTTGGAGAAACGCACGGCGACCGTCCCTCCGCCGGTGACGAAGTCGATCGCCTGGCCATCGGATTTGAAGCGGGGCGTCAGGTTTCCGGACAGCTCCAGGTCGATCCGGACCGGCTCGCTCGCCGGATCGGGCGCACCGTTCTCGCCCTCGGCAGCGACGGGTCGCGTCTCCAGCGTGAACCCCTGCTCGAGCCCTGCGGGAGTGTTGACATACCACTCGGTCAGTCCCGGCCCACGGCTCAGCTCGATGCGGGCCGCCTCGGGCCACAGCTCGGCCGGGCCCGTATTGCGCATGGCGCCCGCCCGCCCGAAGCGCACGAGCGACAAGCCCCAGGTCCACGCCGGAGCCGCGGGATCTCCCAACCTCGGAAAGACGCGAACCCCGCGGGGTGTGAAGTAGCTTCGAAAGCCATGTGCCCGGTTCGGCGCATGCCACGCGGCGTCGATCCCCGCGACGCCTGCCGCCTCCTGCCAGGTGACCTCGTACTCCCGGGAGGCGATCCGTTCCCGGATCTCCTCGAGGGGAACGGCTCCGTGCGCGTCTTCCGGTCCTCCTGTCTGCCCCGCCGGCTCATGGCTCCGCACGGAAGCCGGGTTCGCTGCCGGATCGGGATAGGCAGCGAACCCGGC
>WJJW01000456.1 GCA_014729455.1 Candidatus Eiseniibacteriota bacterium | reverse complement strand
CACGGAATCCGATCCTCCGGTGAACTTCAGCTGGAAGGTCGAGCCGGGCGACACGAAGCAGGGCCCGCGCCCCGGCCTCGAGAGCCCGCACCACAAGACGGTCGAGAGCACCTTCATCCGGACCGCCGAGTTCTGCGGCACCTGCCACAACGAGAAGGATCCGTGGGGCATCTTCGTGAAGGCGACCCATCTCGAATGGAAAGAGGGGCCGCACGCGGCGGCGGGGATCGTCTGTCAGGACTGCCACATGCCGCCCGCGGAGGGGCGCAGCGCGGTGATGGGCGACCCGCTCCCCGACGTCCGCCAGCATCTGTTCCACGGCGCGCACGATCGAGGGAAGCTGATCGGATCCGTCGAGGTCCGGATCCATCCCGAGGAACGGGAGGTCGAGCTGGGGAGTCCGGTCCGCCTGACCGCGGTGGTCGTGAATGCGAAGGCGGGTCACAAGATCCCGACCGGTTCGGTGGAGGACCGGATCGTCTGGCTGCACGTCGAGGCGACCGACGCCGAAGGGAACCGGTATCCCCTGCGGGTCGACGCGAAGGGGTTCGAAGGCGAGGAGTACACGATCGCCTCCTCGGACGCGCTCGCCTACCAGGACATCGGAGAGATCCAGGAGATCCCCGATTTCCCCGGCCTGGCCCGCGACGGATCGGTGCCGGACGGGGATCGGATCTTCCGGATGCCGTACTTCGACCCGGAGGGCCGGATGACGATCGCCCAGTGGAACACCGCCTCGCTGGGCGTCGACTATCGCCTGGCTCCCCTGGAGGCGGTCACCGAGACGTACACCTGGACGCTTCCGGACGAGATCGCCGTCGGCCCCGTCGACGTCACCGCCCGGGTGTTCTATTCACGGCTGGTGAGTTCGGTCGCCGAGCATCTCGACGTGCCCGCCGAGGAGTACGAGCCGATCGAAATCGCCGCGCACGAGACCCGGTTCGAGGTCTTCTGAGGAGGGTTGGGAGAATGAGTCTCAGTTCCTGCGTTCGGTTCATGCTGGTCGGTTTCTTCGGCGTCTCCGCCGCGGCCTCGCTGCTCTTCGTGGATCCGGCGGAGGCGATTCCGGCCTTCGCCCGCAAGTACCGGTTCTCCTGCACGACGTGCCACGCGCCGGCTCCCCGGCTGAAGGCGTTCGGCGAGGAGTTCGCGGGACGGGGGTTCCGCCTGGAGGACCCGGCGCAGGAGCCGGCCCGGGCGACTCTGGACGTCGGCGACCCGCTGCTCCAGCTCCCGCGCGATCTGCAACTCGCCGTCCGGCTGGAGGGCTTCGCCTCCTGGAAGGAGGAGAGGGAAGCGGAGACGGACTTCGAAACCCCATGGGTGTTCAAGATCCTCTCCGGCGGACCGATCCATGACAACCTGTCCTACTATTTCTACTTCCTCGTCGAGAGAGGCGAGGTGGTCGGGCTCGAGGATGCCTATCTCCAGATCGGGTCCCCCTTCGGCATCCCCGTCGACGTCCTGTTCGGGCAGTTCCAGGTGTGCGATCCGCTCTTCAAACGGGAGGTACGCCTCTCCCGGGAGGACTACCACATCTACAAGGCGCGGGTCGGCAAATCGATCGTCAACCTCACCTACGACCGCGGGGTCGTCGTAGGAGGCGCGCTCCCCGGGGAGATCGACGCCGTTCTGCAGGTCGTCAACGGCAACGGGATCCACGAGGCGGACGAGCACCACGACTTCGACGAGGACGCGAACAAGAACGTCTCCCTCCGGTTCGCCCGCGCCATCGGACCCGTGCGCGTCGGCGCGTTCGGATACTACGGCAAGCAATCGATCGACCCGCAGGAGAACGAGACGATCTACTACGGTCCCGACGTTCTCTTCGACGACGGAGGTCCGATCGCCGTCTCGGCCCAGTACCTGGAACGGGTCGACGACGATCCGCGCTTCTCCGGATCGGACGACGACGAGTGGACCACGCGTGGGGGATTCCTCGAGGTGCACTGGTTCCCCGAGGGACAGGACGGTCGCTGGGTCCTGACCGCCCTCTACAATCAGATCGAGCGGGACGACGACGATCCGGCGGCGGATCTCCAGATCGGGTCGCTCACCGTCAGCCGCCTGCTCGCCCGCAACTTCCGGCTTCTCGGGGAAGGGGCGTATGATGCGGAGGCGGAGCGGGGCCGCTTCACGATCGGGTTGGTGGCCGCGTTCTGAGGAGGGACCATGGCGCAGCGCATCGACCACATCGGCGTCGCGGTGGCCGACCTGGAGGCGGCGCTGCGTCTCTATCGCGACCTTCTCGGGCTCCCTCTCGAAAAGGTCGAAGAGGTGCCGGACCAGAAGCTGATCTCCTACCATCTCGGGATCGGCGAGTCGCGGATCGAGCTGCTGGTCCCGACCTCACCCGACTCGGTGATCGCACGCTATCTCGAAAAGCGCGGGGCCGGGATTCACCACGTCGCCCTGGCGGTCGAGGACGTCGACGCGGAGCGGGCCCGGCTGGTCGCGGAGGGGCTGGTCCCGATCGGCGAACCTTCGATCGGCGCCGAAGGCAAGCGGATCCAGTTCTTCCATCCCCGATCGACCGGAGGGGTTCTGCTCGAGATCTGCGGCTGACCGGCCCCGTCCGGGCCGGGTCCTCCCGCGGAATTCCGCGAGATTGAACGTATCAAGTCCGGGCGGGACCGGAACTATCTCCTTGCCGTCGAAACCGACGGAGACAACCGCCAACGAGACGACAAGGAGAGTTCGATGAGATCCCGCATCCTGTTCCTGCTTCCCGCCGCGGTCGCGCTCCTCGCCTCCGGTCCGGCCCAGGCGCGCCCGGAGTACTACGAAGCCTGGGTCGACCGGTATCCCGATTCGACCATCCCGCAGCGGATGCTCGCCGAGACCGGCAGCGAGTGCAGCACCTGCCACCATCCTCCGGATCGGTTCCTGCCCGGGACCTGCTATCGCGAGGACATCCGGGCCCTGGTCAATCAGGGGGTCCCGATCGAGGAGGCGCTCGCGACCGTCGAATACCGTGATTCGGACGGGGACGGCGTCATCAACCTCGTCGAGATCAACCTCGCGCGCGAGGATCTTCCCGATGAGGTCGGATACCATCCCGGCCTGATCGGCGATCTCGGGACCGATCCCTGCGGGGAGGATCCCGGCGAGACGATCACCGGGCAGCCGGAGACCCCGCCGAACCCCGCCGGGGCCGACGAAGCCGGCGTCGCCCTTCCCCTCGCCCGCGCCACGGTCCACCCGAACCCGGCGATCGGCGGGCGAAGCGTCGTGCGCCTGCGCTCTCTCGAGGACCGGCACGTCGCCGTGGCCGTGTTCGCTCCGGACGGCCGAAAGGTCCGCGCCCTCTCCAACGGACACCTCGCCCACGATTCCGCGGAGATCGCGTGGGACGGCCGGGACGAGGCCGGACGGGAGGTCCCTCCGGGGGTCTACTACGTGCGGGTCGCGGTTTCCGGCGAGCGGATCCGGAGCATGCCGCTCACGGTGATTCGGTAGACGGATTCGATCGAGAAGGATCAGGCGGTCGCCCGCTTCTGCTTCCCCAGCAAGGAGCGGGCGATCACGATCCGCTGCATCTGCGAGGTCCCCTCGTAGATCTCGGTCACCCTCGCGTCGCGGTAGTACCGCTCGACCGCGTACTCCTTCACGTAGCCGTAGCCGCCGTGGATCTGGACGGCCGCATGCGTCACCCGCGTCGCCGCTTCGGAGGCGTACAGCTTCGCCATCGACGCTTGCGGGCCGTACGGCAGCCCGGCGTCCTTCATCGCCGCGGCGCGGTAGACGAGCAGCGCGGCCGTCTGGATCTCGGTGTCCATCTGGGCGAGCATCAGCCGGATCCCCTCGAACCGGGAGATCGGCTGTCCGAACTGCTGGCGTTCCTTCGCGTAGCGCAGCGCCTCGTCGAAGGCCGCCCGGGCGATTCCAAGGGCCTGCGCGCCGACGCCGATCCTCCCGTTGTCCAGCGCGCTCATCGCCACCTTGAAGCCGTCCCCTTCCGCGCCGAGGCGGTGGGAATCGGAGACCCGGACCGACTCGAAGGCGAGCTCGGCGGTGTCGGACGCCCGGAGCCCCATCTTGTCCTCGAGCTTGCTCACCGACAGCCCCGGCGCGTCCTTCTCGACGAGGAACGCGGTGATCCCGCGGTGGCCGGCGCTCGGGTCGGGATCGCTGCGGGCGAAGACGAGGAAGATCCCCGCCTGGGTCGCGTTGGTCACCCACATCTTCGTACCGTCGAGGACCCAGGCATCCCCGTCGCGGCGGGCGCGCAGCTTCAGGCTCGCCGCGTCGCTGCCGGCGTCCGCCTCGGAGAGGCAGAAGGCTCCGGTCATCTCGCTCGCCAGACGCGGCAGGAACCGCTTCTTCTGCTCGTCGCTCCCGAAGAGCAGGATCGGAAACGCGCCGACCGAGTTGTGCACCGAGACCGTGATCGCCACGGCCGCGCAGACCTTCGACAGCTCCTCGATCACGCGGGTGCTGACGATCGTCCGGACCTCGGATCCGCCGAACTCCTCCGGGATCAAGAGGCCGAAGAGACCCAGCTCGCGCATCTTCTCGATCGCATCGAGCGGGACACGCTTCTCGGCGTCGATCTCCCGCGCGATTCCTTCCAGCTCGTTGGCCGCGAAATCGCGGACCATCTCCACGATCATCCGCTCCTCGTCGGCGAGCGTGTCGACGACCTCGGGTGGGGTCATGCCTGCTCCTCCAGGAGATGGTCGGCGACGACGAGGAAAGCCGCCGCACGGGTCGAGGGGTTCAGCTCGCAGGTCTTCGCGTCCCGCCAGTGCCGCTCGATGCCGTGGTCGGCGAGGGAGCCGTCGCCGCCGAGGACCTGGATCGCCGCGTCGGCGATCTCCACCGCCGCCCGGCCCGCCAGCGCCTTCGCCTGGGCGGCCCGGTAGCCGTCCTCCCCCTCGGACTCGTCGGCCTGCGCGGCCCGGAAGAGGTG